>NZ_LJCS01000013.1:0-84030 GCF_001280945.1 Photorhabdus heterorhabditis
AGCCTGTTTTACAGGCAGATATCAATTCAGTCAGGATACGTTGGAGTAGCCAGACCTAAAGCCCTTTGGGCTTTTCGCCTTATATCCCCGCCCGCACTGGGCAAGGGTTTACGGCGGTTTTTGCTAACTTCTAACTCGAACCAGCCAGGTGTTACCTCTCTCGCTCCTGCCCAGCGGTGATAAAATCGAGCCAAACATTCGTCATTAAGGGGTGAATCAACCAAGGTATTAACTTGACCATAAAGCCAACTACCCGGCCCAAGCATTTCCATAGTCACTTTTGCCAATAGATAAAGAGGAGCAAATGGATTAGCAAGTCCCTGGCGTTGCCGGGTTCGGCGCAACATAATGATCCAAACCCTCGGTGCATCATAGCGCCAGGCAATTTCACAGCCTTCACACCGCACACGCCAGCCAAGAGGAATTGAGCTATTCCCCATACAGTGAGGTAGCACCGAATAACCGTGCGCTTCAAACCACGGGGTGAGCGGATCATGATTCATAGACAAACCCTACCAAGAGGCTGAATATTAATCTGTTGAGTCAACTCTTGGTATGAAAGGACTGGTAAACCATGGTGATCACCCTCAATTAACTTACGTACATAGCGACGAATATCCATTGATACGATCAACACTGGCTTATTCTGCATCTGCGTTAAATCGCCTACAGTTTTCTTCATCTGTTCAAGGAAACTTTGAGTCACCACTGGGTCCAGCGCCAAATAACTCCCTGCACTCGTCTGGCGAATTCCTCCCCGGATCTGTTCTTCTACCTGTTGGTCCAGCAGATAAGCAGGCAGAATGTTATTGCCGTTAGCGTATTTGTAACAAATGTAACGTTTGAGGCTACTACGAATATACTCCGTCAATTGCACCACATCTTTCTCCTTTTGCCCCCATACCACCATGGCTTCGAGAATCGCACGTGTATTGCGAATAGAGATATCCTCTCCTACCAGTCGTTGTAGTATCTCTGTCATCCGTTGCAGTGGGATTATGCGCATAGCCTCCTTGACCAACTCACCATAGCTGCCTTCCATCTGCTCCAAAAGATAACGGGTTTCCTGAACACCAATAAAATCTTCCGCATATTCCCGCAACACATGTGACAAATGCCAAGTTATTACCTGAGACATTGATAAAACCGCCAATCCAGACTTAGATAAACGCTCTTGGTGTGCTTCAGCTACCCACAAAGTAGGTTGATTCGGTAACAACGGCTCTCCTTCCTCATAGGGAATAGCCAACAATTCCAACTGACTGACCGGTTCCTGTACCAGTAAATGTGCCAAACGCAACCGACCACGGGCAACAGGTACCTCTTGTAGTTGGATCAGGTACTCTCCTTCCTTCATACCCTCATTAAAGCGTAAATGGATACCTGGAAATGGGACTCCCAAGTCTAAATAGAGCGCGCGTCGTACCCGTATTAATTCATCATTAAGCGAAATAGCTTCCAGCTCAGCTTGTAACCCAGCATCCACATCAATAAGTAAAGGAACCGTCATAGCGAATTCCTCTTTCTCACTAAGTTTCCCACCTTTGGCCTTACTACCGATCTTAGGCTTAGATTTAGGTTTAGCTGCCGGAGCCCCCGCCCCTTGAGCTAACAAACTAGGAAGGTCAGTTTGCTGGCTAGCGTTGACTTGCCGCTGACGTTGGAACAAAAAATAGCCTCCACCAGTCACCACCAGTGCAAGCATCAAAAAGGTTAATGTAGGGAACCCGGGAATAAGTCCAAACAATACCAATAAAACACCACCAATCAGCAGCGCCTTAGGTTGAGCAATGATCTGCTCGCCAATCTCATTACCCAGATCCAAGGAATCTTCCGATGAAACCCGAGTAACAATGATACCCGCCGTGATAGCAATCAGCAGTGCCGGAACCTGAGCAACCATGCCATCACCAACGGTCAAAATAGCGTAGAGTTGCAATGCCTCAGAAGCTGTCATCCCCTTCTGAGTAACACCTATAGTTATTCCCCCCAAGATGTTGACAAAGATGATGAGGAGACTAGCAATAGCATCACCCTTAACAAATTTCATTGCGCCATCCATTGAACCAAACATCTGGCTCTCTTTTTCGATAATGCTGCGCCTCTCCCTAGCTTCATTGACGTCAATCACTCCAGCACGCATATCTCCGTCAATGCTCATCTGCTTACCGGGCATAGCATCAAGGGAAAAGCGGGCGCTGACCTCAGCCACACGTTCCGAACCTTTGGTTATGACGATGAATTGTACGATAGTGATAATCAGGAAGATCACTATCCCTACTATCAAATTTCCACCAACAACAAAATTACCAAAGGTATAAACAATCTTCCCGGCATCAGCCTGCAAAAGGATCATTCGGGTGGTACTCACTGAAAGCGCCAAGCGAAACAGCGTTGTTACCAACAAAACTGCCGGGAAAGCAGAAAATTGCAAAGGTGAATTTATATAGACCGCCATCATCATTAGCACGACAGAGATAGTCATATTAATGGCGATCAAAATGTCAAGCAGGACAGGAGGAAGTGGCAACACCATCATGAAGACAACAGCCAGCAACAATATTGCTAGCATAATATCTTTACGCTCGCCGAGCAGACTTAATAACTCAAACCCACGATTCACAGTGGCGTCCCTTGGGAGAGATAACGCTGATAAGCACTACGAGCCTCTTCCAAATCTCCCTCTTGTTGGCAGGCTCGGCTGACACAAAGCCAGAGGGCTGCACCTTGTTCTCCCTGCTCCTGTAAGAGCGTACAATGCTCTTTTGCCACACCTCCCCGTTGCAGCTTAAGTAATGAAACTACCAAAGCTCGACGTCCTTCTTGATGCTCAGGATGTAAAGCCAGCAACGCATCCAACAAAATGCGAGCTCGTTCAGGATGACCGTACTGGAGTTGAAGCCAACCTAGCAGTAGCAAAGCGCTCTGCTGTTTAGAACTGAGAGTCATGGTCATACCTTGTGTAACAGATGCAGAGCCATCTGCAACAACTGTTCATCTTGATTCATATTTTCCAACAAGGAAACGGCATTCCGTACCCTAATATTATCACCTTGTTGTAAAGTCGCTCGCAGGCTACTGACAGCCTGACGGAAGTCCTGCGGACGCAACAGAGAATGAAATCCATCTTTTGGGCAAGCAAAGGCCAGTAAAGCCTGATCAGCTTTGTTAGCTGGATAAAGACGTGCAGAATGGGTCTCAACGGATTGACCATCAGGCAATAACGCATAGCGTTCGGGCAAACCAACTGCTATCTCTTCCCGGCTGATCGCCGTCAGTTGCTCAATTCCTATATGGGCGGAAGCGATTCTACTCACGAAGCGAGCACCTCACGCTGTACCCTTAATAAAGAGCAAAATGCCTGATGCAGCAAAGGCAGCGTTATGCACCGTTCATCTAATGTAACAAACAATAACAGACGATCATCCCCCAACCAGCCACAACGCAGAGGCAATTCAGGCCCCAGCCCGCTAAAAGTAAGCGACATTGCCTTAACCATCACGTCGCCCCCCTGATGCCAAGGGATTTCACGGGCCAGCCAAAGCGTTAATAACTCACCATAACGCTCAATCTGTAACGTGCCAGAGTACTCAAAATCTATTTGGATCAAAGGACTGGAAGCATCAGACATTTCCACACCCAAATCCTGACAAAATTGAAGCAATTGTGGCTCTACCCAGTTCATGATGTTCCTTCTCCTGACCACAATTCATCTTCGCTCTCAATTGCCGTATCAAGTGCCGATTGACAAGAATTAAGCAGGTTTTGGCGCTGTTCCTCATCACTAAACACTTCCACCGGAATCAGCCGAATCAATCGTTTCAATTCCCGGTAGAAATGAATTTGAGTTTGGCTATCCTGCAACCCTAAAGCATGACAGAGCATTTCAACATCCCGCACATTGGCCCAGCGTTTCTCGACCAAGGAAACAACATCTCCCATAAGGTCAGAAGGCCCGTATGCCATGACTTTCCCCTTCGATCACGCTTTTCCACAACTGCTCAACCTGAACTGACAAACTGTTAAGCAAACGGAGCTTATGCATGTCACTCATCACGCGCTCCAGCTTCACAGGATCAAGGTGCCGCGGTTGGCTGTCCAGATCAGCACTCAAGGCTTTCATGATAAACCCGGTCACATCCATCACAGAACTACACTTGAAATGGGACTGGATATCCCGCCAAGCAGCCGATAACCCTTGATAATCCATAACTGCATCACGATAGATATTACGCAATGCCTGCAATTCACCCACTCCATCTTGAGCCGCTATTGTCGCATCAGGAGTAATGTGAGCACCTAATTCAATAGCTACACCTTGCTCTTGTGCTAAACGTGACAATTCATGTTCAATCAATGTCAATATAGCGCGTGCTTCTGGCTTACCTGTTAACGCTTCGCGGGCTTGACTTAACGCATAAAATTGCTCACTCACCTCTTCAGAGAAACTCTCTAGGTAAGCTTGTAGCTGAGAAATATTAACCAGTTGACCGTTATTTAAGTGAGAGATCAATGACTTGATCTTTTGTTGACGCTCTAAATCCGGTATCTTCTGAAAATATTCACTCACCAATGCCTCAATTTCCCTCACCCGGGCATGCCCATCACTAACCTTACGTCTGGAGAGCGGCATATCCTTACGTTCCGAAAATGCAAAGGTAAGTTCTTCAGCTGCATCAGCAAAAGATTGGGATGCAGCTACCAGCACCGCTTTTTCTCCCTGAAACTGACCGACCTCCGGTCTCTGTTGTGCTGCAATCCCGGCATCAGGTTCTGGCAAAGTCATCGAATGAAGATGATTTTGGATAATACCCACGGTTTAACCTGTCATATCAGAGTTAATAATGGACAAATTATAAAGATACCAACCCAGTGTCTATGCCAAAATCAGTCGTGAATTTTTAGCAAAATCCGCCAGAAACTGCCCCTAAAGCGATTGGGGAATCGTCATGTCAACTACAACCATTTTCTAAAAACTCCCGACTCAGACTGTAATCCTTCTTTTATTCCCTACTTTATAGTGTTGGTAGTAAAGATTACATATAACGACTATGAAGCTTTCCCTAGACCACATTCCTGACCAAATGCACCACGCCATTAGGGAATGTCGACTGATTCAGATTCGCGGTAGAGTTACCCAGGTTACAGGCACCCTGCTCAAAGCTGTCATTCCTGGTGTACGGATAGGTGAGCTTTGTCACCTGCGCAATCCTGATAACACATTGTCGCTCTTGGCGGAGGTTATCGGTTTCCAGCAACATCAAGCTCTGTTGACACCACTTGGTGAGATGTTTGGTATCTCTTCGAATACAGAAGTGAGTCCAACTGGTGCTATGCATCAAGTTGGAGTTGGTGATTATCTATTAGGACAAGTCCTTGACGGATTGGGTAACCCATTTTCTGGCGGCCAATTACCAGAGCCACAAACTTGGTATCCAGTTTATCGAGACGCTCCAGCACCAATGAGTCGTAAACGGATTGAACACCCGCTCTCACTTGGAATCAGAGCTATTGATGGCTTGCTAACCTGTGGTGAAGGGCAACGTATGGGGATTTTTGCCGCTGCGGGTGGTGGAAAAAGTACGCTGTTATCTACATTGATTCGTAATGCCGAAGTTGATGTTACCGTGCTAGCACTCATCGGTGAACGAGGTCGAGAAGTACGAGAGTTCATCGAATCGGATCTAGGCGAAGAGGGATTAAAACGCTCAGTGCTAGTAGTAGCTACCTCAGATCGCCCAGCAATGGAGAGGGCTAAGGCAGGATTCGTAGCCACGTCAATCGCCGAATATTTCCGCGATCAGGGCAAACGAGTACTACTATTGATGGATTCCGTGACCCGTTTCGCCCGCGCTCAACGAGAAATAGGTCTGGCGGCAGGTGAACCACCAACCCGACGAGGATATCCTCCATCAGTCTTCGCGGCCTTACCACGGTTAATGGAACGTGCGGGTCAATCTGACAAAGGTTCGATTACAGCCCTTTATACTGTATTGGTAGAAGGGGATGACATGACAGAACCCGTGGCAGATGAAACTCGTTCTATCCTAGACGGCCACATTATTCTGTCACGCAAGTTGGCCGCTGCTAATCACTACCCGGCCATTGATGTATTACGTTCGGCTAGCAGGGTGATGAATCAAATTATCACCCCCGAGCACCAAGCTCAGGCCAACCTGTTACGCCACTGGCTAGCTAAATATGAAGAGGTTGAACTTCTGCTCCAGATTGGGGAGTACCAAAAAGGGCAAGATCCTGTTGCCGACAACGCTATTGCGCATATTGAAGCAATACGTGGTTGGTTGCGTCAAGGTACTCATGAGCCAAGTGATCTGCCGCAAACTCTGGCGCTCTTACAACAGATAACGAAATAATGATTGATCGCTTACAACGTATAAAAGCGTTACGTGTCAAACGCGCTGAACAATATCTGTCACTGCAACAAATGAAGCTTCAAACGGCTCATCAGCGCCACCAACAAGCCTTGCAAAACGTACAAGATTACTATCAGTGGCGAATAAAAGAAGAACAACGTCTTTTTAAACTGTGTCAAGGCAAACTCATTGACCGCAAAGGGCTTGAGCATTGGCAGCAACAAGTTGCCCAGTTGCGCGAAAATGAAGCGCAACTGGAGAAGAAAATCGCTGAAATACTCGAACAAGTGGAGCTAGAGTTCCGCCAATTACAAGAGTGCCAACGCGTATTGCACCACGCACGCCGTCAACAAGAAAAATTTAATGAATTGAGTCGCCAGAAACAAGAAGCGCTCCGTATCCAAAGTGAATACCAGGAAGAGCTGGAACAAGAAGAGTTCCATCGTCAAGAAAGAGTATAAAACAGAAAGCATGAACCCACTGACAGCTATCGGCAAAGGTGTATCCCCCCTCCCAGAGCCCTCCGTGGCGGCAGACGCAGACTTGCAACGCCGTTTCGAGCTGGCTATCACCTCTCACACACGTCAGCCAACACCACCACGGTCGGAACAATCGTTAAATGACACAAAGACAAATAACAGAACAGCGAATTTGCATTCCACGGATGACTCAAATGAGGAACTTTCTTCATTCGACTCCATGCACCTAACAACCAATGACCCGGGTATACATTCTTTACCACAGCCACACCATAGTATCTCTCCCGTTTCACATAATAGTAGAGAAGAGAGCCAGGCTAGCCCAAATCAGAGGGAAATCTTACCAACATTTGTTTCTCCCCCTGCGGAGACAATCATTGAACACAAACAGAGAAACACCATAGCTGTACAGAAAGACGCAAACGGTGAACCAGCATATTATCCAATGACTAAAACAACGCCAAACATATTCGCCACCCAACCAAATACACAGCAAACGACTCTCCAGCCACGGCTAAACCGTGATGCACCAACCCTCTCTCAAGGAGGTGATATAAACTCTAGCCACTGGGAAGCTGAACTGGATCAGAAAGAAAATCTATCGGCATCTGTTCATCACCTCAATGAAATCGCGATTGAAATAAAACAGTCTCTGACACATAAATGGACAGGCTCTCTGGCAACACCTGATATATCCACACGACTAGACACACAACAAAGGGTAATTCCTCGCCAGCAAGAAGATCTGACTTTACCTATACCTATCTACCATCCCAATGAACTTGGTATTGCAGAAAGCAAGCTCCTCAACGAATTAGAGATGCCCCCTCTGTCGGCGTCGAAGCCAACAGAATCTGACACTCAGCCCTCTTACCCTAACGAATCAGATGGGAAAGGGCTTTTCTTGCCACAAACACAACTCCTGCCAGGAGAGCGCATACTAGCTACGATGCAAGCAGCCTCAGCCTCTTCTCCCCTTTTAGCGGCGCTGATTGATAAACTGGGTATAGAGATCAGTATAGAACTAACACGACATCCACATCCGACGACATTACATCTGACACTGCCTAACCTAGGCGCTCTTGAGATCCAACTAACCAACGAGAATGGCAAACTTCAAATAGAGATTCTGGCGAATCCGACAACCCAACAACTACTGAAGCAGGCACGCTTTGAGTTGCTTGAACGTTTACAGCTCCTTTATCCAACACAAACGATCGAACTCTCTCTTCCCTCTCAAACGGATAGCGAGCATGGTTCACGCCAACGTCGCAACATATATGAAGAATGGAAAGACGATGTATGAATAGCCTGACCTTACCCAAAGTCTCACTGGAAGAATTGACCGTGCGTCAAACCTTGAGTCGTCATCAGCAACAATTTAGCTGGGCTAATGGTCACCTCTCCCTAGATGTCGTCTCTCCCCCGCAAACCTTGGACAGAGTACTACTTGCCCATTGGAAAGGGCATACATTCTGTTTTTATTGCCATGCAGCTGAACTGAGCCTGTGGCTTGCTCCTGAGCTGCAACAAGCGGACTTATCCTCACTTCCTCAGGATTTACTGCTATCACTACTGGAACACCAGAGTAAGATGCTATCCGATCTATCATGGTCAGCACTGCGTACCACATCGGCTCCCTCTTTGTCAGTCTGCTTACTATTGCGCTTTGAACGGCAAGGTGCCACATTACCGCTCTGGTTACCAGAACCCTCTCCCTTATTTGCCATATTGCCAAAACGTCAACCGGGCGAATACCTGACCATTCCATTACTACTTTCTCTACAATGGGGAGCAATAAACCTGACCTTGAACGAATTTCGCACCCTGGAATCTGGGGATGTACTGCTATTGTCCCCCCAGCTGCAACCAGATACTCCTCTGTTAGGGTACCTGGAAGGGCGCCCCTGGGCCTACTTTAAATATCATGAATATAAACTGGAGTTAATCACTATGCACACACCCTCTCCTGACAGTCCCAGCAACACTTCGTCAGTAACGGACTTAGACAGCTTAGAGGTTCATGTCAGTTTCGAAGTAGGTCGCCAGATTATTGATTTGCATACACTTACCAGTCTACAACCCGGTTCATTACTTGATCTTGGTATCCCGCCAGATGGCGAAGTGCGTATTCTCGTCAACCAAAAATGCCTCGGCTCAGGAAGGCTAGTGGATATTCAGGGACGTTTGGGAATAAGAGTTGAGCACCTTGCCATGGAAAAAGAATCATGATCCAGCTACCGGACGAGCTAGATCTCATCATCGGACTTGCACTACTATCACTGCTCCCTTTTATTGCCGTGATGGCCACCTCTTTTCTCAAACTGAGTGTGGTATTTTCCTTATTACGTAATGCCTTGGGAGTACAACAAATCCCGCCCAACATGGCTATGTATGGGCTGGCAATTATCCTCACTATCTACGTGATGGCTCCTGTGGGGTTTGCTACTCAGGATTACCTGCGTCAGAACGAAGTTTCATTTAGCAACGCACAATCAGTAGAAAAATTCCTGGAAGAGGGCATGGCGCCTTATCGGAACTTTCTCAAACAACATATTAAGCCCAGTGAACGCACTTTCTTTATCGATAGCACCCGACAAATTTGGCCAAGCCAATACGCAGACCGGCTAGAACCAGACAGCCTGCTAATCTTACTACCAGCCTTTACCGTCAGTGAGTTAACCCGAGCATTTGAAATTGGGTTTCTTCTTTATTTGCCATTTATTGCGATCGATCTCATTATTTCTAATATTCTGCTCGCAATGGGAATGATGATGGTTTCTCCCATGACCATTTCTCTTCCTTTCAAGTTACTACTATTTGTCCTGCTGGATGGCTGGACACGCCTGACACACGGCCTTGTCATCAGTTATGGAAGTTAAATATGAGTAACGCTGACATTCTACATTTCACCAGTCAATCTCTCTGGTTAGTGTTAATCCTTTCCCTGCCACCTGTACTGATGGCTGCCGCAGTGGGAACACTGGTTTCTCTGATCCAAGCACTCACCCAAATACAAGAACAAACATTAGGTTTTGTCATCAAATTAATTGCGGTCATCATCACTCTATTTGCCACTGCTACCTGGCTTGGCAACGAGCTCTACAGCTTCGCCAACATGGCCTTTCTCAAGGTGCCATTGATCAAATGACGCTACAAGAGCTTCAGCAACACATACTTGCCTATACCCTGCTGTTACCACGCATTATGAGTTGTTTTGTGATATTCCCTGTCCTCAGCAAACAGATGCTGGGAGGTGGAATGATTCGTAACAGTGTAGCTTGCTCACTGGCCCTTTATGTTTACCCAACGATAGCCGGTAGCGCCCTGCCCACTTTTGGCAGCCTGGAATTGATGCTGCTGCTTGGCAAAGAAGTCTTGCTTGGCTCACTAATCGGCTTTATCGCTTCTATCCCATTTTGGGCCATGGAAGCCACAGGTTTTATTGTGGATAACCAGCGGGGAGCAGCAATGGCTTCAGTACTTAACCCTTCCCTTGGAAGCCAAACTTCACCTACCGGTCTGTTATTAACTCAAACTCTGATCACACTTTTTTTCTCCGGCGGTGCTTTTCTTAGTCTACTTAGTGCCCTATTTCAGAGCTATAACAGTTGGCCGGTAGCTCAGTTCTTCCCCCAAATCACCAACCAGTGGATCAGTTTTTTCTATGGTCAGTTCAGTTATCTGCTACAACTTTGCGCCTTGATGGCTGCCCCCCTGTTAATTGCCATGTTTCTGGCAGAATTTGGATTGGCATTGATTAGCCGTTTTGCTCCCTCTCTCAATGTTTTCGTGTTAGCAATGCCGATCAAGAGTGCAATTGCCAGTCTGCTACTGGTTATCTATATCTGGTTACTGATGCACCATGCCTATGATAAGGTGCTGTTAACCCTCTCTCCTTTGAACATGTTAACCCCGATCCTGGAGGTCCCATGAGTGGAGAGAAAACTGAAAAACCTACGCCCAAGAAACTCAGAGATGCCCGCAAAAAAGGCCAAGTAATCAAGAGTGCTGAAGTAGTATCTACCTCCTTAATCCTGGGACTGATTGGTATGATAATGGTTATGTCTGATTACTATCTGGAACATCTGAGTAAACTGATGTTGATTCCTACTAACCTGCTGGAGAAACCCTTCCCCCAAGCCCTCAATCATGTCGTTGAAAACCTGATGCAGGAACTGGTCTACCTTTGCCTGCCAATTTTGAGCGTTTCCGTTTCATTATCGCTGGTATCACACTTCGCTCAATACGGTTTCCTGCTGAGTGGAAATTCAATCAAACCTGATATTAAAAAAATCAACCCTGTCGAAGGTGCCAAGAGAATTTTTTCTATCAAGAGCTTGGTAGAATTCGTCAAATCAATACTCAAAGTAGGTCTACTCTGTACCCTAATCTGGGTTACTCTGGCAGGTAATCTACAGGGGCTACTAAACCTACCGGAATGCGGGTTAAGATGTATTATTCCTGTACTTGGTATGATGTTAACCCAGCTAATGACTGTATGCGGTATCGGGTTTGTTATTATTTCTATTGCCGATTATGCCTTCGAACATTACCAACATATTAAACAGCTCAGAATGAGCAAAGACGAGATTAAACGGGAATATAAAGAAAGTGAAGGCAGCCCAGAGATCAAAAGTAAACGGCGCCAGTTTCACCAGGAATTACAATCAGGCAATATGCGCGCCAGCGTCAAGAATTCATCAGTGATAATTGCTAACCCAACTCACCTAGCCATCGGTATCCGTTATAAAAAAGGAGAAACACCTTTACCTCTCATCACGCTCAAGTTTACCGATGCCCAAGCCCTACAGGTCCGGCGTATTGCCGAGGAAGAAGGTATCCCCGTATTACAGCGAATCCCTCTCGCACGAGCACTTTATCAAGATGCTCTCATCGACCACTATATTCCAGCTGATCTGATCCAAGCCACCGCCGAAGTTCTACGCTGGTTAGATCAATGGCAGGATCGCTCTCCTGAATTATAACCTTCTCCATATATTATTAGACTTTTGATAATGCAAAACCGTCCATACTGATAACACCACAGGTAAATGTTCACTATGTTTCGATCATCGTCGGCAACTCTATTTATTTAAGGTTTGTTCAATTTATAGCTTGTTAAACCACTTTTCTTTTAAGCGACGAAGCAACTTGATAAAAACTCGACTAATTACGTAAAACGATTTGTGTGTCTTGCATTAGTATCTCTCTAAAATTCTTTTGGAGAGTATCTAAAGATGCAAATTCAAATTAATCCTTTAAAAATATCTTCTCCTGCTCATGAAGCAACAAAAAATTATACGTCTCCAACAAACGTTACCAAAGACCCCGTAGTTCAAAGTCTCACCAATGCTTTGAAAAGTGCAGCGGCAACTTTACGTCTCCCAGCCGAGACGACCGTTCGTAACCTAATCCAGTCTCCAGCCGCACGGGGCAACGCCACTGTTATGGCAGAAGATGCTGGAAAACGACACATTACGTTAAAACAATTTGAAAATGGTAGTGTCAGCCTGGAGTTGAATCGCCCGCCATTAACTAGCCTGGTACTCAGTGGAGGAGGAGCTAAAGGCGCCGCCTATCCCGGAGCTATCAAAGCCTTAGAAGAGCAGGGAATGTTAAAAGGCATCCGTACCATGTCAGGTTCTTCTGCGGGCGGGATTACTGCCGCACTATTGGCATCGGGTATGAATGCGGCAGGCTTTAAAAAACTTTCTGATGAAATGGACCTAATTTCCTTGTTAGATAAACCCAACAGCAAGACACAATCAAACTCGCCCCCTATCACCCGCTCCGGTAAACAGTTTGCGGGTCCTTTTGGCGCACTAGGAAAGCTGGTTGACCTACTTTATAAGCTGCTTCCGCGTATACAGTCCAAAGCTATACCACTGGAAAAAGTTATCCGCCAGGAATCCGCTAAATCAATGCTAAAGCAGATAGCAGCCCACCCAGAACTTTCCAATAAACCTGACATTACGTCCATCCGTGATCGGCTCAGCAATGGGGGAGGAGTAACATTTAAAGATTTGGATATTCTGAGTAAACACATTCCCGAAATAAAAGCACTGAATATTACCGGAACCGCAATGTTTGATGGTAAACCACAAATGGTCGTTTTCAGCTCAACGCTCACCCCATACATGGAAATTGCGCGTGCTGCCCATATTTCAGGCTCTTTCCCCATCGTATTTTCCAAACCTGAAGAGCACAGCCAACCTTTCCAGACAGAACAAGAAATTACCCAATTCCAAGACGGCGGTGTGATGTTAAACGTACCGGTCCCTGAGATGATCAACCCACATCATCAACACTCTCCTATTCGGCAAAATGATAATCTGATCCTGGAATTTGAAGGAGAGAAGGTACATGTACCAGCCAAAGGTAGCCTTGGCTCCACAATAGTAGATTGGATCGTCGGTGCACCTGTAACCGCCAGAAGTGCATTACAGGTCAAGGATCTGAAAACGTACAAAGAACAAACCGTCACAGTCCCGCTAAAAACAGAGATGGGTGATTTTAGCAATACGCTCAGCGGAACGTTGAATTTCACCATGAGCGGCGAGATAAAAAACCACCTACAAGAAAAGCTGAGTTCCACAGTAACAGAACACTTGCAGAATCGGGAAAAACAAACAGAACAGCACCGTTTTGATAACCTGGAACAAGCATTACTATCTCTGGATGATGAAATGTTCTCAGCTGTTACGGCACAATCCAGAGAAGCAACCTCAGACATTGAGCAATTCCGTGCTGAAGCCCGGGAATTCCTGTCTGAATTAGCGGCTGTGATTATCAGTGAAGAGAACGATCATCAGTTAACCATAACCCCATTCATGCAATCTACATTGCAGAAACTGGATGCCTTAGCGACGACACCTGAGCGTAAAGCATGGATTGCTGGCGAATTGAATCAGAGCGATAACCCAATATTCCAACGATTACTCAGTGCCAGTGCAGGGAAAAAAATTGACTCCCCTGTATTAGGACAAGCACTGACAGAAGCAAGACGCAGAGATGTCGCTAATATTGCGTTGAATATTACACGTGAAGTCGTTTATCCATCATTATTCCGAATGGGACAACCGGCCTCTAACATCGCACTATTACGTAAAGTCGAACATAGCCTTGCCAGAGCAACAACCGCCGAGCAAGTCAATCAAGCTCTCACAGAACTGGCGGATAACTACGGAGCAAGAATGAAACCTTGGAAAAAACCGTTCTCTTCAACAACGGTAGAACTGGCTAAAGCCTGGATGATCAAAACGGCATAGGAATAATATATGTTACAAGAATGGTTAAAAAAATATCAACTAGAGTTGCCTGTAGCGGGAGAAACGCTGTGTATCAAAAACAAACAAGCTCCCGATGTCCTGCTAGAACGGTTTGATGAGAATTATTTGCTAGCAGTGAAATTAGGTGATTATCCAGGTAAAGTTCTGCAAGGCGTTATGCTGCAATTATTGCAAGTGAACAATCCCTTTTCAACTTTATACCCTGTACGGCTCACTGCTGATGTTGCCGGGGATTTGCTACTATGGCTGCCCCTTTCCACAGAAGCAACAGAAGACGAATGTGATTCTGCTTATCATAAATTACTTGATGGTCACCAAGCCCTAAGTCCTATATTAAATCCACCTGACGACGACATTACTAAACCAACGGAGATGATGTTTGTTTAATTCAGATAAACATCACCACCGTGAATACAGTAAACATAATATAATATGAATTGAGCATTGGCGTTAAAGTATTTCCCAATGCTCAATGCAAACAAAAATGACTCAGGCTATCGTTACCAAATTGTATAATTACAATAAGTTTGAGATAAAACAATAAGTTTAAGATAAAACAATAAATTTAATAAAAATTACCAATGATGGCGTAGTATTCTTTAAACGATATTAAAATAAACAATTCAATGCGCTTGGGTTGATTTCTTATTTTTATTTATCAATCAAATCGTTCAAACCAAATTTGAATTTCTTATCAAATGATCTATTATTATGCGAGGACTATTTGAGCTATTAAGTTTCATTTTATACTGATTTTGTATCTTTTAATCAATAACATTCAGCTAATCATTACAATAATTGACATATTCTGAATTATTTATACATCATTTGAAATAAAAAGGAGAAAATTTAAGTCTGGATAAAAACTCAGTTTATACCTAATGGATTTCAAGATGCATCGCGACGGCAAGGGAACGAATCCCCGGGAGCATATACCCAATAGATTTCAAGTTGCAGTGCGGCGGCAAGAGAACGCATCCCCAGGAGCATAGATAACTATGTGACTGGGGTAAGTGAACGCAGCCAACAAAGCAGCAGCTTGAAAGATGAAGGGTATAGATAACTCTGTGACCAGGGTGAGTGAGTGCCGCCAACAAAGAGGCAACTTGAAAGATGACGGGTATATGACTAACTGCTTATCCATTAGGTTATCTTATTTATTTGCTGCGTTGTTTTAATGTAATAACAATGCAAATCTGAGCAGTGTTTACTACTCATACATAAGAATGTCATTCAAAAAAACGGTATGCAACAATTCACACTTACTGAGATAAACGCTAAGAATACTAAATCTATAGGTACTTGTTATTATGAATAAAAATTTATCACTTTTTATCTATCGTTTATAAAACGTAAAAATAATACTATTATTTAGGTAGGGATAGTAAACCCACCAAAAGAAAAACTATTTTAATCAAAAGGCATTACAATTCACTATCCAATTTAAGTATGCAAAATTATTCTTCCTGTCTATTACAGGTAGTAAAATTAAAGAAAACATATAGTTAATATCAATAAAAATAACGTGATTTATATTTTTTTAAGACAACACCAATAGATCCAGGACAATAAAATGAACGGCATCATAACATCAGGGAAAGGAATGGATATCACTCTATTCCAGAGTAGCATGCCTGCCTTCAACGTTATAGAACATCATCAGGAAGGGATATATATCCTGCTCGAAGGTGAAATGACATGGCAGGACAGTACCAATACCTACGATATCTCCCGCAACGAGCTGCTTTTTGTTCGTCGTGGCAGTTATGCAGCAAAAACTCGTAGTAATACCTGTAAGGTACTCTGGTTGCCTCTGAGTACAACTTTTCTTCACGGTTTTCTGCAACGTTTTGGTACTCTACTTAGTGAAGTCGAACGACACAATGTGCCAATGCCCGAATTAATTACATTTACCTCATCCCCTCTATTATCTCAAAGTATTCACGGACTGGTTGATCTATTGGCTCATGATTACCCTCCAGCCTTGGGTCAACTAAGAACAGAAGAATTGTTATTGTTGTTAGCATTTGGGGAGCAAGGTACTTTGCTCATGTCAGTGTTACGACAACTAAGCAATCGCCAAGTAGAACGTCTGCAAAGTTTTATGGAAAATCACTACCTCAAAGAGTGGAAACTCAGCGAATTTGCGAAAGAATTCGGTATGGGATTAACCACTTTCAAAGAGCTGTTTCGTTCTGTATACGGAATATCACCACGGGCCTGGATCAGTGAGCGCCGTATTCTTTATGCACATCAGCTACTCCTCAATAGCGAAATGAGTATTGTTGATATCTCTATGGAAGCTGGATTCTCCAGTCAATCCTACTTTACTCAAAGCTACCGACGGCGTTTTGATTGTACCCCCAGTCGGGCCAGATATGGCAAAGAGTAACGATTGGCTAAAATAATCTGACGTTTTTTACAAGTTAACCATTGGCCTGACAGATAAAATAAGGCCATTCCTAATTTAATCGACAAAAGTGACTAGCAGCAAGATGAGCATAGCATGAGCCAGCAAGACCATAATCAGACTCGAACCAGCATGTTTCTTGGTCGCAAAATCTCTGTCATGCAGTCTGGGATTCCGCGCCGGGATCAATTACTCGGAAAATCACAGGCAGCTCAGTGTCAGACTGCTGACATTATCAATAGCCAGCAGTCTGTTTTATTACAACGTCTCCTACCAAGACACCGTCTGGAAAGCTTGGTGAAATCGGTCTGGTTTCGCCGAAGATTAAATTGTGGGCAAATTTTGAGACGTGATGAACTACAACAACTCATCAGAGCAGCTACGCAACCAGAATGCGACTGGAATAAAGTACTGGGCGACCACATTAACCTAGCCGACAAATGTCTTTTACAGCACTGGGTACTACAGCCACTATTTAACTGGTGGCTCTGCCTGCTAGAACCAGAGATTGAACTCTGGTTCACCGAACTTGAACAGTTACAGATTCAAGAACGGCAATTACGTGCTAAAGCACATTTTTGGCAGCAAGCTGAAAACGTACCATCACAATATCGGGAACGACATCAGCAAGAGGTTATATCCTTGCAAACAGAGCTTAACCAACGCAAGCAACAGCTAGAAAAACAGCTAGTTACAATTGAAACCCAAGCCCGCGAAGCATGGCCAAATTGGTTTACTGGGCTAGATGCACTCCAGACCGACGGCAACCTGATGGCTTTTATGCCAGTACCCAAAGCATTGTCATCATGTTGGGCTTGGTTAGCGGCCGTAGAATGTGACTCCGAGGCGGCCAACCATTTGCAACAATGGCTTTGTGCCCAGGCTTTATGTTTACCACAGGACAATTTTTACTGGCAATCGACGATAGCCTAATTATTCAGAGGAAACATGCAAACTCTACTCAATCATTTGGCCAATCACTTGGGCCATAAGCCTTTTGTTTCCGACAGACAAGGACACTACCATCTGCACATTGATAACTACAACCTGTTCCTTCGCCAACAGGGAACCGAACTTGTGTTATCCAGTCCGCTAAACTGGCGTCATAACCTAAAAGATCCGACAAGCGCTGAATTACTAAAAATATTACTTCAACAAGTCACTCACTGGGGACGCTATGCTCCTCAAGCACTCGTCCTGGATGAATCAGAGAATCTTATTCTGGAAGCACGTCTTGATCCTGACAATCTGGATGTTCAAATACTGGAACAGATGATAGCCATGCATATCGACCTACTGGAACAGGTAATGATTTTATTACCAGAAACGCCATCTGCCCCACCATGGAAACAGGTAATATGGCAGCCATGAAGCAGTTCCAACGGATATGCCGTTTCTTACTGTTGTCATTAAGTATCAGCGGAATGATGCTCCCCTCTGCATTTAGCCAGGATCTAGACTGGTTGCCCACACCTTATAACTATCTGGCTAAAGGAGAAAGCCTACGGGATGTGCTGGTTAATTTTGGTGCTAACTATGAAGCATCAGTGATTGTCAGTGATAAAGTGACTGATCAGGTTAGCGGTCATTTTGAGCAAGATAGTCCTCAGGCATTCCTGCAACATTTATCTTCTCTCTACAATCTGGTCTGGTACTACGATGGAAGTGTGCTTTATGTATTCAAAAATAGCGAAATACAATCGCGTCTCTTTAAGCTTGAACAGACCAACGCAGCAGAATTAAAGCAGGTATTAATACGTGCTGGCATCTGGGAATCACGCTTTGGTTGGCGCCCTGACTCAACCAACCAACTAGTTTACGTATCTGGCCCTCCCCGCTATCTTGAACTGGTCGATCAGACCGCTTCTGCATTAGAACAACAGTCACTATTACGTAGCGAAAAAACGGGCGCATTAACCATAGAAATGTTCCCACTTAAATACGCTTCAGTTGTCGATCGCAAGATCCAGTATCGTGATACCAATATTGAAGCTCCGGGTATAGCCACCATCCTCTCCCGCCTGCTTAGTGATGCCAATGTCACTACTGTCACTGGTGAAAAGTCATCATCTATGGGAGGAAACCATTCAAGCCGTGCTGTCATACAAGCAGAACCCGCTTTAAATGCAATCATTGTACGAGACAATCCTGAAAGGATGTCCATGTATGCGCATTTAATCAATGCACTGGATAAACCATTAGCTCGTATTGAAGTTGCCCTTTCCATCGTTGACATCAACGCGGACAATCTCTCAGAGTTGGGTGTCGACTGGCAGGTAGGCATCAACACCGGTCCACGTCATGTGATTGATATTACAACCTCAGCTAGGGAAAGAGAGAAGAGCGGAGGAAAAAGCGAAAGCCCCAGTTCAACTGCATTGGGTAGTTTAGTCGACCGCCGTGGCCTGGATTATTTACTGGCCAAAATAACCTTGTTAGAAAGCAAAGGCAGTGCTCAGGTAGTTTCCCGCCCGACACTTCTCACTCAGGAGAACACCCAGGCAGTCATTGACCACAATGAAACCTATTACGTAAAAGTTGAAGGTGAGCGGGTGGCTGAACTTAAGAGTCTTACCTATGGCACCATGCTACGCATGACGCCCAGAGTCGTCAAAATAGGAGATGCCCCTGAAATCAGTTTAAATCTACACATTGAAGATGGTAACCAGAAACCCAATAGTTCAGGCTTAGGTAGCATTCCTACAATTAACCGAACCATTGTCGATACAGTTGCCCGGGTTGGGCATGGTCAAAGCCTGCTAATCGGCGGGATCTACCGTGATGAGATGAGTGAAACTGTACGCAAAGTACCATTCTTAGGCGACATCCCCTACTTGGGTGTCTTGTTCCGCACTACCACTGAACAGGTCAGACGATCAGTACGATTGTTCATTATTGAACCACGACTAATTGATAGCGGAATAGCTAATTATCTGGCTTTGGGTAACGGTCAGGATCTACGTACCGGATTACTGGCAACACAAGATATCTCTAATCAGAGCATTTCTCTGAGTAAAGCACTAAGTAGTGCACAATGCCAACCATTATCCCCTGCCCGTCAAGTACAAGAAACGTTACGGCAAGCAGGTAAAAGCTCATTTCTGGCCTCATGCCGAATGGGCAAAGTTTATGGATGGAGAATCATCGAACAACAATGTTCACTTAAGGATAATTGGTGCGTTCGTGCACAAAATAAGGCGAGCAGATGAGTTGGAAAATTCGCTTTTACCGCGGGCTAAATAAAAGTATTGAGGTCAATTTAGCTGAAGGACGTCTAACCATCGGCTCCGACCCTCTACAAGCAGACATCGTCCTGGTAGATGAGGATGTTGCCCCTGTGCATCTCATCTTAGAAGTAGAACCAGACGCAATCCGTCTGTTGGAATGGGCTGGTGAAGCACCACCAAATCAGAACGGCGAACCGTTGTCGCCGGGTGCCTTATTGCAAGCGCTGGCCCGTCAGGAAGCAGGCCCATTGCTATGGGCTTTCTGTGACCAACAACATACCTTCCCAAACCAACTTGCCGAGCCAGTGACAACCCCATACCAGCACCCCGCCCGACAAAATCGCAACCGAGTCGCCGGCTGGATGTTGGTATTCTGTTTGGTACTGGCACTCGGTTTTCTGGCTCTACTTGGGCATGAAGGATGGAAAAGAAGCAACACGTCCAATGGTATAGCCGAGCAAGAACTACGCCGTTTTCTTAATGACGACTCAGCCTATCGTCAAGTTAGTGTACAAATGACACCTAATAACGGGCCTCTACTGATAAAGGGTTATGTGGACCGCAACCACCATCGGCTGGTACTGCAACAATATCTTGATACTCACCCTCTTAATTACCGCCTAGAGTTACGTACTATGGAAGAATTACTTCAGGGAGTAGATTTCATCTTACAGAAATTAGGTTATACCCACATCCAAAGCAGCAATAGCAAACAACCTGGTTGGATTCGCCTTACCGGAGAATTAACTGATGCTGACCAGAACTGGAATGACATCGAATCACTGCTTAAACGCGACGTTCCTGGATTGCTTGGCATAGAAAACCAGACGATGCAAACCGGTAGCCATCTCAAGAGACTACATACGCTACTGGCTAAACATGATTTACCCAGCACACTAACCTATCAGGATAAAAGTGATCGTATCGAGTTCACAGGTCAATTGGATGAACACCAAACTCACAGCTTCTACCGCTTACAGCAAGTATTTCAACAAGAGTTCGGTAACCGGCCAGCTCTGGTATTACTGAATAACAACCGGCTCTCCCGCCATGATGAACTGAACTTCGATGTCCGAGCAGTTTCCTTGGGACGCGTACCCTATGTGGTACTAAAAAATAACCTGCGTTACCCGGTTGGAGCAACGACAGAAAATGGTTTAAGGATCGAAGCAATCCGCAACGATGCCATTGTCATTATCAAAGGTGAACAGCAATTTATCATCAAACTTAACAGGAGCCCCGCTTTATGATGACATCCCTGGAGGCCCGACTGTTCGGTGCTGATCCCGATTATGTCAACGAAATACAACACCGCCTCTCTCGGGCGCTAAACGATATCAAACAACGCTTGAGACGTGGAGGTTCGGTACAAGAATACCAACAGTGGCAGTTGGAAGCTGATGCCATCCAAGCTGCAATGACAATACTTAACACAACAGAAGGGGGCCATCATGGCTAAAATTTTTGAACACACAGGCACAGTCAATACACTCGATCAGGTTGCTGAAAAGCTTAGTACCCAAGCCAACACAGCTAACACCGACGTTAGTAATGCAATCACCGCTCTTAATAGCGGCCCTGATAACCCCGCGTTGCTGGCTGAATTGCAACACAAGATTAACAAGTGGTCGGTAATCTACAACATTAATTCTACTGTCACCCGGTCTATGAAAGACCTGATGCAGGGTATATTACAGAAGATCTAATCATGACACGTTCACTCAAAGGGTTACTGGCAGATATTGCTCTGGTTGGAAGCGGTCATCACTGCCATAACGAAGCCAACATTATTGCCGATTGGCTGATGTCAAGCGATGAAGGACAAGAAGCAGCAAGCCTGATTCGGCTCTCTTCTTTGACGAACCAAGGTAAATATCAACAGGCTCTGGATTTTGGCCGGGACCTTCCCTGGCCTGGCCTCGAACCTTGGTTAGCTTTGTGTGAGTGGCGTCTGGGGCTGGCATCAGCTCTGGAACAAAGGCTGACGCGAATGGCGGGCAGTGACGATCCACAATTGCTCTCCTTTGTTGACGGCATGCGGGAACAACTGACTCATGAATAGGATAGAAGGGTCATCCTATAACACCGTGTCGCAACCAACGACACAGACTCCGGTCAGCTCTGGGCATCAACACAGCTTCGAGCAAGCACTGGAAATCCTGCCCGATCAGCAAATGCTGAAAGAGCGGCAGCAACGCTGGATTCAGGGCGAACCGCTGGAAACTGTCTTAGGCGACTTCGATTCAACGACACAGCGTAAAACTATCTGGCAGTGGTATCAGACCTTATCGCCTGAAAGCCAACCTTCGCAACATGCCCAGTTAGAGGCCAAACTTACTACCCCTGTCCAAGAACGCTTGTGGTCGCAGTTTGGTGGCTTGGCATTGCCCGTCAACCCATCCCTAGATATACCAGAACTCAGAGCAATTGTTCGTGAATTCGCGCCTACAGGCCGCCAACAGGAAACCGTACTTCTCAAGGTACTGGGTAAAATTGAACCGTTAGCAGGTAATGAGTACCTGAATGACCTAATCCAACGTGAGTTAAAAACACTGATCCCCCGTAACGGTATGATGGATAACCTGCTACGAAACTCACACAAACTCGATTTGGAGGAATAATGGACCTACCACAAATAAGCGAGACACTGATAACCAACCTGGATGAACTCAACACACCTCAGGCCAGTGCCGAAAATATTGCCCGTTTTGAACTTGCTATGTCCAATCAAAATCAGGGAATTGAAAACAACCTGATCAGTGAATTGGGTCAGCTCAAACAACAGATTACTCAAGCTAAACAAGAACTGGAAACACAGCTAGCTATCCCTGGCAGTGATCCCAATAGCCTGATGCAAATGCAGTGGTCTCTGATGCGCATCACCCTGCAAGAAGAGCTGATTGCCAAAACGGTAGGACGACTCAATCAAAACGTTGAAACTCTAATGAAAGCCCAGTGAGGAGTTGTGAAGAAACCCTATATAATCTGCGTTATGCTCGCTGTCCTGATGCTAACTGGCTGTAAAATCGAACTCTACACCGGAGTTAGCCAAAAAGAAGGCAACGAAATGTTAGCCTTGCTCAGGGAAGCGGGCATTTCCTCTGATAAGCAGCCAGATAAAGATGGCAATATCAAATTGTTAGTTGAAGAATCTGATGTCGCACAAGCTGTTGAGGTGCTCAAGAGTAAAGGGTATCCACGAGAAAACTTTTCCTCTCTACAGGATGTCTTCCCCAAAGATGGCCTTATCTCCTCCCCGGTAGAAGAACGCGCTCGGCTCAACTTTGCCAAAGCACAGGAAATTGCCCGAACACTTTCGGAGATCGATGGAGTACTCGTGGCACGAGTACATGTGGTTTTACCGGAGGAGCAAGACAGACTGGGTAAAAAATTATCACCGGCCTCTTCTTCCGTGTTCATCAAACACGCGGCTGACGTTCAACTGGACACTTACATCCCCCAGATAAAGCAATTGGTCAATAACAGCATTGAAGGGCTGAGTTATGATCGTATCAGCGTCGTATTAGTTCCTGCGGCTGGCGTGCGTCAAGTACCATTAGCACCAAGGTACACGACTTTATTCTCTATCCAAGTCACTGAAGAATCACAGGGGCGCTTGGTTGGGCTTTTGGTTTTATTATTAGCCTTGCTATTTATCAGCAATTTAGCTCAGTTCCTGTGGCACCGAAGCAAGGTGCAATAATGGCAACAGAATTAACCCCCTACCAGTTCCGATTCTGCCCTGCCAGCTATATTCATTCTGACCATCTGCCACCAGAATGGCTTTCAGTCTTGTCCTCCCTTCCTGAATGGCGTAGCTCTCCTAGGATCAATAGGCTGTTGTTGACTCAATTTGATCTGAATGTGGACTATGAATTTCCGACCCGGTTGGGAAATATCGCCCTATTAAAGCAATCCTATCTAGAGCAGATTCTTACCTGGCTGGGAGCCTTACTTCATGGACAAGCTATTCGCCATTGCCTGCTGGCGACAGAACTTCGCCACTTGCATGACTCACTCGGGAGAGAGGGACATCATTTTTGCTTAAAGTACCTCGATATCATCATCGGCAACTGGCCGCCTGGTTGGCAACGTCCATTACCGCCTACAATTACTGCGAACTATTTTCGTACCAGCGCGCTACAGTTCTGGCTAATGGCAATAAGTCCCCTTCCCGCTGACTTCGTTAAATGTCTGAACCTGCGGCTTCCTCTCCATGAAAACCTCCCAGACTGGCCGGTCAATCAGACCGAACGACCATTGGCACAAGCATTGTGTCTCAAATTAGCTAAACAAGTGAATATAGAATGTTACCTTTTATTAAAATAACAAAAGAACACCTTCAACTATCTCCTGAACTTCTGATACTACGTAAAGCAGACTATCAGACCTGTCTCAGTGCCGAATCATTGCTTGATGCCGCCCGTGCCCAAGCGAGAGAAATTGAACGAGAGGCTCAAACAGTTTATGAACAGCAAAAAGAGCTGGGTTGGCAGGCAGGAATTGATGCCGCTCGTGCAGAACAAGCTAGCCTGATTCATCAAACTCAATTGCAATGCCAGCAATACTACCGGCAAATTGAGCAACAAATGAGCGACGTGGTATTACAGGCTGTACGAAAGATCCTGAAGAATTACGATCAAATTTCCCTTACCTTACAGGTGGTTCGAGAAGCGCTTTCATTAGTCAGCAACCAAAAACAGGTCATCCTACGTGTTAATCCTGAACAGGCCGCAACAGTGCGCGAACAGATATCTCGAGTACATAAAGACTTTCCTGAAATTGGCTACTTGGAAGTTACTGCTGATGATCGCCTCGATCAGGGCGGTTGTATTCTAGAAACAGAAGTGGGGATCATTGATGCCAGCTTAGATAGCCAACTCGACGCGCTCATGTCCGCGATTAATAGCAAATGGAAAAGTTAATGATTTTGTCACCTTGATAGATTCACAAACAACCATTTTCAACGCGATAATCCATGAACTCATTACCACCAAACACGTCAGATTCGTTATTTCTGAAACATACACAAAAATGAGGTTAGTACGTTTTAAAGAGAGTTTTACAACACTGCGGAAGGGCTAGACAGGAGTTCACTCTAAAGGTGAAAGCACCTTTAATTGGAAGTCAGAAAAGACGATTCCATGTTAATCCTCTAGTTTCTATTTAAACAGCCAATACGAAAAAGCCGAACAGAAAATCAAATAAAATACGGCTACCACCAACAAAAAACCCGCAATCAAGCGGGTTTTAACTTATTAACAACTTTAACTGCTCAGGATATCACCTTCATCGCTATCGTAAAGTCGCTAATGGATTCAAGCAACTAAGTCAAATCAGGATAATACGATAACATTTACTGCTGCTGGGCCTTTAGCACCATTCTCAATAGAGAATGAAACTTCCTGACCTTCTTCTAGTGTTTTGAAATTATTGCTCTGAATTGCAGAATAATGGACAAAAACATCCTTACTACCATCTTTTGGAGAAATAAATCCAAAACCTTTATCGTTATTAAACCATTTTACTGAACCAGTCATTGCATTAGACATAACATTTTCCTTTAATTTTATTAAGTTGCCACGAGGCGTATGAGGTCTGTTTTTCAGTTTTACTTATGGGTACTAATTAGAAGGAATTCGCAATGAAGAGGTATCAGGGATAACGCTAAATGGTGAACTGCTTTAACTTTCTTTTTCATAAATAGGTCTGTACTTCCAAACCAGTGACGCTATTAACTCACATTTATTGACCATTAGCAAGTTTTAATTTCTTTTATTTTTTCTATTAGTGTTCCCCTTTATCTTAAATTTCGGCTTTACCATAGCCATAACTAACTAATTATAAAAAATTTTTATCCACAATCTCTATTTGCCAAGATTACGGCACTGATTTGAATTTACAATTTTTCCATAACACCCTAATCAAGCTACAATCCGTAGCCTGAAATTAATGAAAATAAAGTTAACATCTATAAGTCTTTAAATAACCATCGCAGTTAACGAGCTGTGATACCTTAGAATATGGGAAAAACCGAGTACCATTCTCAACAACTGGTCCATGAGCAACACGACATATACCTGTCATTTATCATATATTGCTAATGGTTAAATATAGCTAAAGTTCCATCCTTTACCACTAAATTCCTAACATTTTATCCAACATTCATATTCATGGCTAAAGGGGAAAAAATACAGGAAAAGCCGTCATTGATGTTGCACCAAAAGATGCTAATGCTTATGGTCTGAATACCATGTTGCGTAAGAATTTCACAGCCATCAACGGAAAGGTAGTAGAAACCGTAGACCAGATGAAATATTTTGATTTTAATTATGGAAAAGATATCCGCAACGGTAATCATGTCGGAACTATAACTATTTCTCTTAGAAATCCTGACCTACAATTACCTTAGCAAATAGATTAAAGGTACGACATAAAATACCATGTCGTACCTCTCAGCATTACCAAATTATCCCGGCACCATACACCTATAAGGCTAGAGTTAATCAAACCCATTAGAAGCCCTTCACACTTACCCATTTTCGCCCTTGCTCCTGCTCAACAACACTTTCTATACTCCCAATCACCGCTTTCCCCTTACTCTGAACGGCGAGGTTTTTCGGAGGCTAATTGATGAAGCAGGAAGTCAATCAACGACACCGTGCCCTTTCCGATAGCTACGGCTGGGAGCGGATCTTGACTAACAGCCCCAAAATGATGGCCTTATGCCGAGATACAGCGAAAATTGCCCGCAGCCATGCGAGGGTATTGATCACCAGCGAAAGTGGCACCGGTAAAGAACTAATCGCTAAAGCCATTCATTACAACAGCCCACGGGCTAAAAGACCGTTCATCAAAATCAACTGTGGAGCTTTACCTAAATCTTTACTGGAAAGTGAACTGTTCGGCCATGAAAAAGGGGCCTTTACTGGCGCACAGATACAACGTCAGGGTCTGTTTGAACGCGCCAATCAGGGCATTCTGTTGCTGGATGAAGTTGGCGAGATGCCACCTAACTTACAAGCCAAACTACTGCGTGTATTACAAGAAAAAGAATTTGAACGCCTAGGCGGCAACCAGACTATTAAAACCGACATTCGCTTGATTGCAGCAACCAACCGTAATCTGACTGCTATGGTGGAAAGAGGAGAATTTCGTCATATAAGTCAGCTTCTGTACATCATATAAGGGAATAAATATGAAAAATAAATGCATTAGCATCCAGCAAGCCACAAAGCATTTTTATGATGGCATGACTATCATGATAGGCGGTTTTATGGGCATAGGGACACCTCCCCGGTTAGTCTCCGCATTACTAAACTCCGGTGTAAAAGATCTGACCCTCATTGCCAACGATACTGGTCACATCGGCATGGGTATTGGTCTTCTTGTGACGAATGACAGGGTGAAAAAAGTCATCGTCTCACATATTGGTACTAACCCAGAAACCGGACACAAAATGATTGCTGGAGAACTAGAAGTGGAACTGGTTCCTCAGGGGACGTTGATTGAACGTATTCGCTGTGGCGGAGCAGGTTTAGGCGGATTCTTGACCCCTACTGGAGTGGGTACGGTTGTAGAAGATGGAAAACAAAAAATAACCCTCAATGGAACAGACTATTTGCTGGAACTGCCACTGCGCGCCGATCTAGCACTCATTCAAGCCCATATTGCCGACTATCATGGTAACTTGACCTACCAATTAAGCGCGCGGAATTTTAACCCTTTGATCGCTCTGGCTGCTGACGTCACGCTGGTTGAGCCGGATGCGCTAGTTGAAGTGGGAGAAATTGCACCGGATTGCGTTATCACACCTGGTGCACTGATCGACTACATCGTTTATCCAGGAGAAAACAATAATGAATGCTAAACAACTTATTGCCCACCGCGTTGCTCTCGAACTACAAGACGGCGACGTTGTCAACCTTGGCATTGGCATTCCCACGCAAGTCGTGAACTATCTGCCCGATAATATTCATGTTACCCTCCAATCAGAAAACGGTTTTCTCGGCTTGGGTCCCATTACAGAAATCCACCCCAATCTGGTTAACGCCGGTGGAAAACCCTGTGGCATTCGGCCCGGAGCCTCCATGTTTGATAGTGCCTTCTCTTTTGCTCTGATCCGAGGTGGTCACGTAAACACCTGTGTTTTGGGCGCTCTTCAAGTTGACCAGCATGCCAATCTGGCGAGCTGGACAATACCGGGAAAAATGGTCTCCGGCATGGGGGGCGCCATGGATCTTGTCACGGGTGCCCGCAAAGTGATCATTGCAATGGAACACTGTACCAAAGATGGTTCTGCAAAGATTGTCAAGCAATGTACTCTGCCACTTACCGCCATCAACAAAGTCAGCATGATTGTCACTGAACTGGGCGTCTTCTACTTTGAACAAGGCCAGTTAATCCTGAAAGAACATGCACCAAACGTCACACCAGAAGTTCTGCGGGAAAAAACTGAAGCAGAATTTAGCATTGCGCATGACCTCAAAGTTATGCCTATTCCGGTACAAGAGAACGGCGCATAATTAGCAGTAACCAGCTGGTTTTATAAGCCATTATTTCACCAGCCCACCAAATTGCCATACTATTGACCATGGACGTTCACCTGATACAGAATATGTTTTTAACATAGAGCTGTGCCTCGCCGGATTATAAATAAAAGAAAACCGAACAACAGTGAATAAATATACCCGTCATCTTTCAAGCAGCAGCTTGAAAGATGACGGGTATATAATTTTTTATCGATTATAAGTTACGTATAAACTGATTTATTTTTTCACCAACACATAATACGCATAAAACAGAGTGAAATGATATAAAAAACATATTACTTAGAACAAATTCAATATATTTTACCTTACTAAATATCCATACAAAATATAAATAGCTTAGATATATTTCTGGTTTAAAAATATTAAATAATTTATTTACACCAATTATACAAAAATAGTTAACCATCTAAGTTATAAGAACATTTCATTATTCTCACTTCGAACTAAACTGTCATTAACGTGCATCTCAGAGAGTTACTTTCATAATAATTTAATACATTTACCATAAAACGGCATTATTTAATTTGAGGAGAGTATATGAGTACGAAGAATGATTTTAAGGCTTTTTCTATTAGCAATAATGCAAATGTAGTAAGCCAAGAAAGATATGAAGAAGAACAAAGTTTGAAAACTGGGTTTCCTCCAGAGCATATTACCACTCATGTGTTAAATAAGGTATTACGTCAGTCATCAACCATATCATCTGTCGTAGCTAATTTTATAGAGACACAATCTGGCAATGATGTTCTGGATGATGGAAATATAGTCAAACTCACTACTCAATTAAATAAAGCCTTAGAACAAAAGATCGCAACAGAAGTTCCCAGTGCTTCATTAACTCAAAAAGGAATAGTTCAACTCACAGACAAAACCGGCAACAGTAATTCACTTGCAGTCACTCAGAAACTTGTTTCTGATGTCAATGAGAATGCTAACAACAAATTGGCAAAAAACCAAAATGGCGCAGACATTCCTGATAAAAATGCGTTTGTGAAAAATATCGGATTAACGGAAACGGTGAATCAGGCCAAGAATGCCGTGCCGAATAGTAGAAAAATTAACGGCAAGGCGTTGACCGGAGATGTCATTCTGAATGCCGGGGATGTGGGAGCATTTAAGCTCGGATTAACAGAAAGATACACTGTTAATAATCAAGTCCCCTGGAACGCAAACACAGGGTTATATGATTTGCTGAACCCTGGAATAGATTCTTCGCATATCGCTCATTTCAATAACGGCATTGGAAGTTGCCCCGCTTTTCAATTGAAAGTGCAATACAGAAATGGCGGAATTGCTTATCGCTCTGCCCGTGATAGTTATGGTTTTGAGGAAGATTGGACTTATATTTACACAACAAAACATAAACCAACTGCGGCGGATATCGGAGCATATGCAAAATCCGAAGGATCTGAATTTATCCAACCAAAATATGTGACTCAAGCGAATATAACTGATTTTACAGCATGGATAAAATCATTGCCGCAGGGCGGTCATTCATTCAGATTTAACGGGGATCATGGTATTGGCTATCCATGGTCAGGCGGCTATATAACCAGAATGCATGACATATGGGCAGGATTTGTCGCGCATTATGACTATGCCGGTATTAGCTTTATCCACGGAAATGATGGGGGCGGAAATACAAAAGTTAGCCGACTTTGGACAGACAAAAACGCACACCCTGACGCTAACGGCATTCTTAGAAAAGCCAGCCCAGTTGTAGATATTCATCCAGACGGAACTTACGAGTTAACCTGCGAAGCTGAAGGAATGACTGTTAAGCGTGTAGATACCGGGAAATATCGTATCAGCGGCTGCAACGGTTTTGCCAAAGATGGAGCATGGGGAATTCACGGTGGCACTGTCGTTCCAGCAGACAGCAACGGGTTAAATCTTATTTGGGTTCGCGAATCGGTAGACACATCCAGCGGCGATATAACTATCGAATGTTATCATCGTCAAAATACCGACGCGCCAGAGTTTGCTCAAAACAAGCGCGTCAAAAGCATAACTGCCATAGGAGAAATCGTTTATTACAATGATGGTGAACTATGCGATATTCCAGACGGAAGAATGATCAATGTTCGTGTGCAAGCACCTGAAAAACCATAATAATGGCAATCAGGGCTATATAGCCCTGTAATAGAATCTCGGTATTCCTCTCCAGGAGAAATAAAAGCTGTGTAAATATGTATTACCAATAAAGCAATAAACATTCTCATTGATATAATGCCAAGTGAAAAATCACATTATTTCACTTGGCAGACAACAGCCCACAATTCCCTATTCTTACTTTTGGCATCCCCGGCCATCCAACATTAGTAGCTTGTAAAATATCTACCTTGCTTAGTAATACTCTGTATTACTTCCATTCCGGTAAAGTTGCTTCTTGTGTTTTTTGGGCTTTCAATAAGCATATTTTTGTTCAGTCATTATGCTGCTCTTACTATGTAATTAAAGGCAATATTGCGGGGACGGGTTTCGTGCTCACCATTCATTCCAATAGACTTTCTTTCCCCTAAACCCCCTCGATAGCTAGCTCCTCCAATCAGACTACCACGCACGGGGTCTGTATCCTCAAGAGTTTTACTCGGGCTATTAGTAGTCGAAATACTGTGATTGTGCCTTTTAAACGCATCAGCCTGAGTACTCAATAGATTACGTCCAATATCGATGCCACGCCCATCATCCCATCCGCGGATAAACTCATCTCTTAAATCGGGTAATCTCCCATCAGGATAAGCTTCAGCTAATTTTGGGTACTGTAATTTATTAAAAGCTGAACCGTTACAAGTGAAATAGCCAATAGGTGGATGGGGCAACAGCCATGGAATAGGAGAACCGATAGGAACTTCACTGGCTATGTTAATCCTATTATCTATCTCTTCACGGGTATATTCACGTAATGAACTTATTACCTCCTGAATAAGCTTTTGTGTAACCGCCAATGTGTCGCTATTGCCAATCACATTTGTCAGTTGGACAACACCTTTTTGTGTTAATGAAGCACTGGGAATATCTGTTGTAATTTTTTGCTCTAAAGCTTTATTTAATTGACCGGTGAGACTGGCTATATTTCCATCATCCAAAACATCATTGTCAGATCATGTTGCAATAAACTCAGCTACGACAGATGATATGGTTGATGCTTGACGCAATACTTTATTTAACAAATGAGTAGAAACATTATCCGGTGGAAATCCAGTCTGCAAACTCTGGTTTTCTTCATATTTCCCCTGGCTTATTACATTCGCATTATTACTAATAGAAAAAGCCTTAAAATCATTCTTGTGACTCATACACTTTCTCCTAAAATTAAATAATGTTGATAGATTCACATAATAAGTGCAACATCATTAATTATATAAGCCTTCACTTTGAGTGACTTTTTCTCTGGCAGGAGTATTTTATGCTTGATTACCGCCCTGAAAACTCAGAATAAGTACTCGACCACTGACGGGCACTTATTAACAGTATTATTGAGCAAAATCATCTCACATTTAAGTAAATCCTGACTTTCGTTTTATGAGAACATATTGACTGCTCAGTAAAAGACACTCTCGCCCACTGTTCTTGTAGCTCGGGCGAAATTAATATTATTGCAGTGCTTTTCTATGATATAAGTAGATTTGGTTATTTTCAGGATAATGAATATTAAGATAAACATCTTGCCTGTATAGAAAATGCAATTTAGTTTTTAAAGTTAATATGCTTTGAAAAATAGATCCTAGGAGTAATTGAATAATGTTCAACAAGTTTTTTCCATGACTGTAAAGCCAGTAAGAATTGAATAGAGTTTTTTTCAGTTATCCGTTTAATATCCTGTTCAAATACGAACCAAAGAGATGCATATTTAATTTCCTTATCACTTTTAACCCCCCCATTTAGGATCAATTCCAGTGCATCCTTCGACTGCTCAATGTTGTAAATTAGCTCTTTATCTTTAGCAGAGATTTTCACAGAAATTATTTCCCCATCTTTATATAAATCAGCAATTTCAAGCTTATATTTCTTCTTTTTATTTTCAATAGAATTTATTAGCGTTAGCTCTCTATCTAACAATTCATAGCCTTCTTCATTCGATTTCTTCTCATTAAAATAATATTCCCTGTAAGTTAATTTGTTTTCAACATACTCTCCTTTTTCGATCTTATCCTTTTTGACTGAAAGCCATTCCAAATAATCATTTTCATCTAAAGGATCTTGGATCTTTAAATCAATATTGTTTAGAGAGTCCCTTAAATAGCTCAAAAAAGGTTGATTAAAACAACACCAATCACCATTACTTAGAAAATAGTGAACATCACCGCTCTGGATATATATATCTAAAATTTCCTTAAGTGGCCTCGTAAACTTACTGCCTTTATCCTCTATGTCAAATGTGATTACTAAGTCATTTAAAGATTTTATTTTAGGATATGCTTTAACGTATTTGGATATAGCTTCAATACTGATAGAATTGCCGAGTTCTTCTTTAAGAAGATGTTTCCTACCAATCTTTGTTGCAATTTTATAATTATATTCTGTAAAGCTAAAACAAAAGTTAACACCATAAACTTGGAACTCTTCTAATCGAAGAGAAGCATCATTTCGCTTTAAATAATCAAATAGCACACAATCTAAGTTTAATGTTAATTCCTCATCAGTCACCATCTCTCTTTTTGGAAGGCGGATGCTTTGCGTATCCGCCATTGCCAATATTATCTTATCAAAAATATGTGCTAACTCTTCTGGTTTTTTATCAATATCCATTTGGATGGAATCAGCAAAGATAATATTTTTCGCTCCCCAAACATCCTTGTCCGTAGCTTTTAATTTCAAATGGTCTACTGATTCTCCCGGTTCATAACTATCTTTTATGAAATTTTTATATGACGATATCTCTTGCTTTTTTGATCCAGAAAAATACGTGCTTTTCTTTAGCAAGATAGTTTCTTCGTTCGCAATCCTGATAGCTAACTCAATACCAAAGTTCCGTTCGATAAACTTATTAACATAAAAATGAGACTTACCAAGTGTTATTGCAAATCCAAAATCAGGGTTTTTGATATTTTTTATACAAATAAGCAAACCATAATAAAATTTATTTTTAGGTTCATCCACTGCCTCATCAAAAAACTGCCTATACGTTTCCCACCACCATATTGGACTCCCCTCTAATCCTTTAGAAAAGTAAAAACACATTTTATAATCATCAATATCTTTTTCCTTTTGTTTGATCAGTCCAACTGAAATGGCTTTATCAATCAGTTTTTTAAGATTAGAAATGCGAAATCTATAAATATTGTATGTGTTAACCATAAATACTTATCCTTCTTTAAGAATCAACGAGCAAGAATACCCAGTGAATTAAGTATTTGAGTATCCAAAGTTTCGGTTGTAGGAGAAGGCAATCCATTCTCAACACGATATGTTCTTAAAGCTAACCGTGTTAAGGGTCCCATCTTTCCATCGATTGTTCCATTGTAAAATCCTTTATCAAGCAATGCGAACTGAACCCGCATAATGAGTCTTTTACGCTTTTCTGAATCTGAAACTAAATCATTTGATGATCTGTCTACTCCAGTGATGCTTGATGAGTTAGTTGTGGAAGAATTGTTGTGACTGTTTGAACGAAGAGAACGGACTGAAGAAGATGAAGAACCTGAGCTCGAGTTATCAGATGAACTTGGTGAGCTATATTTTTTTGGATAGTAAGGAGCACTACCTCCATAATAACCACCGCCTGATGATGACCTGTGAGAACTATGGCTACGGTGTGAACTGTGACTACGATGCCCAGCAATGTAGAACGGAACTTCTGTATTCAATGGAGCTATCACCAAATCATGCTCGTTAAGTGTCATGCCAGGTAGCTCACTCGCTCCAGTAGAAGAATCACTTGCCCAAACGGAGTTATTGAGTGCAAGAAATCCCGGAAGTAATGCAGCAAAATTGAATTTTTTCATTTAATTGGACTCGGAGGTTGATGAAAACGGCCTTTTGATGAACTGAAATAACCAGCACAGGAAGATTTCTGAGTGCATTCATCACATTCTTTTGGGTAAAAATTTTTCCAGTCAGAGATTGATTGTGTAGCTATTCTCCACGCCTTTCTGGGTAAATGACAAAGAGGAAAATTAAATATGGCCAGAGGGATACCACATCTGTGAGCACTATCAATGGCAGATAGCAGACTATCAGTATAACTTTCATGCTCAATGAAAATCGCTGACCAGTTTTTTCTTGCCCAACCAATCGACTCCAGTCCCATGAGTGATATCTGGTTGATATTTGAGAAAACCCTCCCTGAAAACTCAACTATTTCGTTTAGTTCGTTATGGTTATCTTGAGTAGGAATGATCCTTAGTTCAATGTTAATGCCAGAATTTCCGGCATTTATGAGTCCTCTTACCGTTTCGTCAAATGCTCCTTTACTACCTACTAACTGGTCATGTACCGCTTGCCTGGATGAGTAAAGTGGAATTCCAAAGGTTATCTTAAGCTTTTCGCATCGATCTTTAATCTTCTCTGCAAAGCTTGCATCTGAAAATTTTCGTCCGTTAGTCAAAATATGCAGAGAAGTTTCAGGCGAGTTTTCTATGATGAAATCGAGGAAGTTTAGAAAATCATCCCCATACAAAAGAGGCTCCCCACCGCTTACCCCTACCACTCCATCTAAAGCGAAGGAGGCTATGGCAAGTGCAGACTGGTTGAGTAACCAATCATCATTTCCTGTTTTTGGAGGTTGAGAACAGAAAAGGCAAAGGTTATTACATCTCTCTGTAACTAGAACAGTATTGTGGTTGGCTTTACGAGACAGGATAACCCTGATCATATTGCCATTATTAACTATCCCAATATCTCCATCTTCAATCGAATCGTATAACTGCTTACTACACACTGAACCTAAGTAATAAGGAGGATTACTCGAATCATCGAGATTTTCCTTGATTAAGAGGTTTGGAAGGTAAAACTGCGGATTCACTGGCTTATACTTACAAAGACGATAGAACCCCCGCTGAACAATCTCTTCAGATGAAAAGTGAAAAATATCGTTTCTCAACACCTCAGACATAAGCCCAGCCTTTGAGCATTTTTGCCATCGCTCCATCCTTGGAAATCTCGTTTAACAAATAACGGAACATTCCTTTGTGGTAATGGCAAAAGGTAGACCGACTTTTGTCACCTACTGGTTCTCCATGAACACTTATGCTCTGGCAGGGATCAGACCCGCAGAAAGGCTGATAAGCACAGGTGTCACAGCCAGGCATGGCGAAGTTGAATGATGATACTAACGAAGATTGATAATATTCATTGCTACTGAAAGACAGTGATGAGAAATTCCCTGCACTGAAATCCGCTTCTGGATTTGCTTTCTGAAGCATACGGCTTTCATCACTACCATACGCCCTACCGTCATAGTTGAAAAGGATACAGTTGAGCACCACCCCACTCGGTGATTTCAAGTCTGCATAACCGCTAAAGCCCGGATTGAAGATACGTTTAAGGTGTATCGCGGCTGAATGCTCAACTACAGGGATTCCCTCCTGGTTCTGCCAGAGGATTTCCTGCATTAGTTGATCATAAAATTCAAAATACTCTGGCATCGAAAACGTACAACTTTGCTTGTGAGCAAAACCATAGGGACTAACAGGTCTGATAAACATATCCTTCAGACCTAACGACAAGTGAGCTTCAACTATTGAGGCAGGATCAGCAGTCAGTTCTTTGGTTACGGTAGTTACTGTTGCTACACGACTTGGACCAAGTTCATCACGGATAGTCTGGATTCCTGCGACCACCTTAGAATGGGCTTTTGCTCCGGTCAAAATTCGATTTTTATTGTGAACATCTTCCTTACCATCGAGGGAAACAGAAAATGTAATGTTCCGATCTTTCACCCAGTCAATGATCGAAGCATCCAGAAGCGACAGGCTAGTTGCGATCACCATTTCAAAGGCATCATGCCCAAGTAAACTTTGGCATTCGTCATATATCCTCTGAACAAGATCAAACCTAAGGAGAGGTTCTCCTCCCTGAATCTCAATTTTATATGGGGTTGTTCCAAGTTTCTTAATAACACTGACGATTTCAGGGATCAGTGCAGGGTCCAAGTCGTAACCATTCGCCCCAACCGCTGCTCTACTGACCTGACAATACTTACAGGTATGGTCGCACCTCAGTGTTGGAACGATCATAAAGATAGGTCTGACAGCCAACTCATTCATCAATCGTTTAGCGAAACCAGAACTTAATGAAGCTTTGGCTAAAGCTTGAGTAGAATCCCCTGTTATAAACAGTCGCCCTTCCAATTTTGCAGAGGACGGATGATCGCTAGGGAAACGGTTTTGAGAAAGAAGTCGCAGCTCTTCGTCTTCTACGAAGTTATGGAAGCCCGCCAGGTTGCTAATGAAGATTTTGCCATCATTCAACCGGTCAAAGTTAAACGGCATGGTGTTCATTGAGCAAGTCTCGAATCAATGCTTTTGAGGACATTCTCGATGATCGAATTCCTGACCTGCTCTGTCTGGCTCTGGAGTCTTTCTCGAAGCTTATAGTCGTTGAGAAGTCGTTCGAATTCGAACTCAACCTCTCCACTATAAGTATCGAAGGACACGATCCAATAGTCATCATACTCATCCAGCTTCCAACGGCTATAGGCACTCATCCAGTAAAGGCTGTTTCTAATGACCCATTCTGAACATGCTGTTTTTCTTATGTTTTTAATCAAAGTCATTACCTCAAAATATACGAGTAAATCTTCCAATCTACTTGGATTAAACTTTTTTAATAAAGCGTCGTGCTTGTTTAAAACATTAAAAATGAAAAAAAAACACAATCAACTGTTTTCTAATAATTTTTTTTCAAAGCGATTTTACGGATGATTCTCATTGAAGGAATATTAATCACTATATTTTCAGATGTAAATTTTTTTTACCAAAATTGATAAGCCATGAAGATATATTTAAAAAATATAATGAATAATTTGTCATCTAATCTTATCGTTTTTTGCGGTGTTAAAGTGAGAAAACTCGATGTAGCTTACTGATAACATGCTGTTTATGAAGAAAATATGAGGTTGGCAGAAACGATTTTTTTAGAGCTTTATAGAACAAAGAACATGGGCTTCAGTGACACTCACCTTCGTTGCTATGTGTTGTATGATGATTATAGTAATCTAAGATTAATAAATTTCTTAATCTCAATCTCAGAGATATCTTTTCTTGGGAAGATATTCTTTTTACGTCTTTCTTCAGCTAAAAATTGTTTGAATGCCTGATAAAGCACATCATCTTTTGCAGCCAGATTAACACTAAGATACCATTCAGAGCGGCTATCTTCGGTTCCTTTATAAGTAATAACGTTGTCATTAACATAATTTTCGTCTTTCTCAATGAGAACCTTATGTATGAATTCATCAGATGATAAATCACCAATGGAATGCTGATGAGCGGTAAACTGGAGATCAACATCACTCATCGTATGTAATGGCAACTCCATATATTCACGAAGAAATTCTTTGTTATAATTTAAATAATCAAGAGATAAAACAGTTTTAATTTCAATATCATTGATAAATTGATTATATTTTTCAACCTTGTCATCAATAATATCTGACCTATAGTTTTTTTCCTTATAGAAAGAACGTAATTCTTTTATTTTTGTGGGAAAATTCCAATATTCATGCCGTATTTTCAAAGCCAGAAACCATTGTTCATGGTTTAAGGAATGAACATATTCTTCATATTTATCGATATCAAACCAATTTAAACAGCAATATTCATTCATCAGCATTGTTCAAAAGCCATCCTAAAATGTTCAGTTAATACAGATTAACATATGGAACTTATCCACTACGCCCTTTTGCCAAATTTTCCGATCAACACATTTTCACCTCGCTCCAACATATCCATATAATCCGCATACCATTGCAGCATTTCCCTACGACCATCCAGATATTGAGCGTGATTGTAAGTTCCCCGAATACTGTTCTTATCAACATGTGCAAGCTGTGTTTCAATCCATGCAGAGCTATAGCCTTGTTCATGCAAAATTGTACTCATTGTATGGCGGAATCCGTGGCCTGTTGCCCTTCCATCATAACCTATACGCTTAAGAACCTGATTAATGGCGGCTTCACTCATTGGCTTGCCTACGTCATTCCTACCATGAAAAGCAAAGTTAAATCGGCCTGTGATCGCTTCCAACTCTCTCAGCAAAGCCAAAGCTTGCTCAGAAAGCGGAACAATATGAGGCCGACGCATTTTCATGCGCTCTTGTGGGATTTCCCAAATTGCTTTGTCTAAATCAATTTCTGTCCAAGTAGAGGCTCGCAGCTCTATTGTTCTTAATCCGGTAAGTAAAAGTAATTTGGTAGCGATTTGAGTAATTTTACTTCCACTATAGAGGGAAAGCGCCTGTAAAAATGCAGGTAATTCATCAACATTCAAATGTGGGAAATGCTTGGCTTTTGGTGTCGCTAATACGCCAACCAGTTCAGCCGCAGGATTATATTCTGCTCTTCCCGTGACAATTGCGTATCTGAAAACTTGATTACATGCCTGTCTGATCTTTTTCAACTTATCAAGAACGCCGCGTTGTTCCATTTTACGCAGGACGGTGAGCATGTCTAAGGAATTGATATCGGTGATAGCGTGTTTACCGATATAAGGGAAAATATCTTTTGTGAAGCCTTCTAAAAGATCATCTGCGTATCCCTTTGACCAGTTAGGAGCCTTGCAAGCGTGCCACTCAAGGGCAATTTTCTCAAAGCTATTATTTACGATGAGAGCCTTTTCCCTTTTTTCCTGCCTTTTGTCATCGCCATTTGCCAATATTTTCTTGGCGTCTTCTCTTTTGTTTCTGGCTTCTGCCAAAGTTACGGTGGGATAAGTACCAAATGCCAATCGCTTTTCTTTGCCAGCAAAACGATATTTTAGCCGCCAACATTTGGAACCATTCGGGAAAATTTCTAAGTACATGCCCCCACCATCGGAGAGTTTGTACGATTTGTCTTTGGGCTTCGCGGTCTCTATCTGTCTGGCTGTCAACTTCATTTGGGGGCATTCATTTTGATTGAACCTAACAATGCCCCCTATTATGCCCCCAGAGATCTGTGGATTTCAACATACTCTAGTAGACATCGATAGATTGTAGTTTCTTGATTTTTTTGTTTTTTAAGGAATTTGTAGACTTCAAAAGACGTTTGGATACTTGGAGATGGCGCGCCCTACAGGATTCGAACCTGTGACCTACGGCTTAGAAGGCCGTTGCTCTATCCAGCTGAGCTAAGGGCGCATCTTGGGAGATGAGCTGCATCAGTAATGCTTCGATGCGGGGTGAGATTATACGGGGACAAGCCCTTGAGTCAATGGCTTTTCTTCTTATAAATCTTCATCTGGCTATTTTCTGATTATCAATAAAACTGACAGCACGTTCATGTTCTGACAAAATAGACGATATCCCAATGTTTGATTTATGGATTTATGAGTACATGCCAGCAAAAATTATTGACGGGAAAACGATTGCGCAGACAATTAGAAGTGAAGTAGCCGAACGTGTTCAACAACGTGTCGCAGCGGGAAAACGTGCTCCCGGTCTTGCCGTTGTTTTAGTCGGAGAAAACCCTGCCTCTCAGATTTATGTCGCAAGTAAACGTCGTGCCTGTGAAGAAGTCGGGTTCGTGTCCCGTTCCTATGACATGCCAGATACCACCAGCGAAGCAGAATTGTTGAACCTTATCGATCAGCTTAATAAGGATTCAGATATTGATGGGATTCTGGTTCAACTTCCTTTACCAGCCGGAATTGATAACGTCAAAGTTCTGGAACGTATCCAACCTGATAAAGATGTTGATGGCTTCCATCCTTATAATATTGGCCGCCTGTGTCAACGCGCACCAAAGCTACGCCCCTGTACTCCACGCGGCATTGCAACTTTGCTTGAGCGTTGTGGAATCAATACTTATGGCCTGAATGCCGTCATTATCGGTGCCTCAAATATTGTTGGTCGTCCAATGAGTCTGGAATTGTTACTGGCTGGCTGTACCACTACGGTTACTCATCGTTTTACCAAAGATTTACGCCACCATGTGGAACATGCAGATCTGCTAATTGTGGCGGTCGGTAAGCCAAACTTTATCCCTGGTGAGTGGATTAAACCCGGCGCCATTGTTATTGATGTCGGTATTAATCGTCTGGAAGACGGTAAAGTCATCGGTGATGTTGATTTTGAAACCGCATCAGAACGAGCAAGTTGGATCTCTCCTGTTCCAGGTGGTGTCGGTCCAATGACAGTAGCTACGCTTATTCAGAATACTTTGCAAGCTTGCGAGGAATATCACGATGTGGAAAAAAACTGAAGGTTGTTAATGGAAATTTTTTATTTGGAAGGTCATCCCCATGTGGAACTGTGCGATCTGTTGAAGTTTCAAGGATGGAGTGAAAGCGGCGCTACCGCCAAGGCAGTGATTGCCGAAGGTCTGATTGAAGTCAATGGTCAAACAGAGATACGCAAGCGCTGTAAAATTACAGCCGGACAGGTTGTCACCTTCAATGGTGATTCTGTTTGCATCAAAGAATAGTTAAAATAGGCTCCCCCAAAAAGGGAGCCTTAATTATCAAGGCAGTTGCACTCTATTGAGCTTACTTACGACGCCAGCTCGTCCCTTGCGGACCATCTTCCAGTTCAATACCCATCTCATTTAACTGATCACGAGCAGAATCTGCTAGCGCCCAATCTTTGTTTTTACGGGCATCATTACGTTGCTTAATTAATGCTTCAATTTTAGCAATGTCTTCATCATCAACCTGAACACTACTATGCAGGAATTGCTCCGGCTCTTGTTCCAATAGACCTAAAATTCCAGCCAGTTTACGCAACGTAGCCGCCAAACCATTCGCGGCGGATAAATCGTCTGATTTCAGGCAGTTGATTTCACGTGCCATATCAAACAGTACTGAATAAGCCTCCGGGGTATTGAAATCATCATTCATTGCTTCAATGAAACGCGCTTCAAACATTTCACCGCCTGCTGGCGAGACAGAAGCATCCGTGCCACGCAGAGAAGTATAAAGACGTTCAAGCGCGGTGCGTGCCTGTTTCAGATTCTCTTCCGTGTAGTTAAGTTGACTGCGATAATGGCCTGACAACAGGAAATAACGTACCGTTTCTGCATCGTAATATTTCAGTACATCACGGATAGTAAAGAAGTTGTTCAGCGATTTGGACATCTTCTCTTTATCCACCATCACCATTCCCGAATGCATCCAATAATTCACATACGGGCCATCATGAGCACAGGTAGACTGAGCAATTTCATTTTCATGATGTGGAAACATCAGATCCGCGCCACCACCATGAATATCAAAATGATTACCCAACTGTTTATTGTTCATTGCAGAGCATTCAATGTGCCACCCCGGACGCCCTTTTCCCCACGGCGATTCCCAGCTTGGCTCACCTGGCTTAGACATTTTCCACAATACGAAATCCATTGGGTTACGCTTAACATCAGCCACTTCTACTCGTGCTCCTGCCTGTAACTGACTAAGATCCTGGCGGGAAAGCGCTCCGTAATCCAAATCACTTTCGACAGAGAACATGACATCACCATTATCTGCGACATAAGCATGACCACGTTTTATCAACGATTCGGTTAGTTCAATAATTTCCGGTATATGACGAGTCGCACGTGGTTCCAGATCAGGGCGTAAAATGTTTAGCGCATCAAAATCTTTATACATTTCAGCCAACATACGGCTAGTCAGTTCATCACAACTTTCATGATTTTCGGCTGCACGTTTGATGATCTTATCATCAACATCGGTCACATTCCGCACATATGTCAAGTCATATCCCAGGTAACGCAGGTAACGAGCAACCACATCAAAGGAAACAAATGTTCTGCCGTGACCAATATGGCATAGGTCATAAATCGTGATACCACACACGTACATCCCTACTATCCCTGGATGAATTGGCTTAAATTCTTCTTTTTGACGACTGAGGGTATTGAAAATTTTTAGCATCGGGATTTTCCGTAAATTCACTGTACGCGTGATTAAAAATAACAAATTGATAATTCTGGATTTATGTCCTTATCTCATGAATAAATTCTCGATATGGCATAGTCCAACAAGATATTGAAACCTGATATTAAGCACTTTGCAAGGTTGACGATCAAGATAGCTTACTGAAATTAATAGGTACTGACTCATTATGGTAGATGTGATATAAAAGCCACCTGGTCCGAATGCCCTGAATCGGGTTAATCAAAACTATTATTAGGATTTCAATCATGGTGACTTTCCATACCAATTTTGGCGATATCGTAATTAACACTTTCGCCGATAAAGCTCCTGTAACTGTTGAGAATTTCTTAAACTACTGCCGCAATAGCTTCTACGACAATACTATTTTCCACCGTGTTATTAACGGTTTCATGATCCAAGGTGGTGGATTTGAACCTGGTATGAAACAGAAATCGACTGATGCAGCTATCAAAAATGAAGCCAACAATGGTCTGAAAAATAACCGTGGTACTCTGGCAATGGCCCGCACCAACGATCCACACTCAGCGACCGCACAATTCTTCATTAATGTTGTTGATAACGATTTCTTGAACTTCCGTTCTGAGCGCCCTGATGGTTGGGGTTACTGTGTATTTGCAGAGGTTATCGAAGGTATGGACGTTGTTGATAAAATCAAAAGCGTTTCTACTGGCCGAAGCGGTATGCATCAAGACGTACCACGTGAAGATGTCATTATCGAAAGAGTGACCATCAGCGAGTAATTTACTGCGTATGTGCACACTTTTTATCGCGGATTTACATCTAAGCGAACACGAACCGGCTATCACTGCCGGTTTTCTGCGTTTTCTGCGTAAGGATGCTCTCCAGGCAGATAGCCTTTATATCCTCGGTGATCTGTTCGATTACTGGATTGGTGATGATGATGATAACCCTCTCCACCGTGAAATCGCCAGTGCATTAAAAACACTGCATCAACAAGGTGTTACCTGTTATTTTATTCATGGCAATCGTGATTTTTTAATCGGTTCCCGCTTTGCTAAAGAAAGTGGAATAATCTTGCTGCCACAGGAAAAAGTCCTGGAATTGTATGGTAAGCGGGTGCTAATCCTGCACGGAGATACCTTATGTACTGATGATGTAGGTTATCAACAATACCGTAAGCGGGTTCATACCCCATGGATTCAACGTCTGTTTTTACTATTACCGCTGTTTATCCGTCAGAAAATTGCCGTAAAAATGCGGGCAAATAGTCAATCTGTCAACCGCCGAAAATCAGAAGCCATTATGGATGTCAATCAGCAAGCTGTTATTGATGCTTTTGAGCGGTATCAAGCTGACTGGATGATCCACGGGCATACTCATCGTCCTGCGGTACATGAAGTTGCTCGACATAATAAAATGTATCACCGCGGTGTGCTTGGTGCATGGCATCATCAAGGATCAATGTTCAAAATAACGGACAAATCAACCGACCTTATCTTTTTCCCATTCTGAATCACCCTTACCAGGTATCAAAATGCAAAGTATAAAGTAACGCAATCGTTTTCCTTAGCGTGTGAGCATGATATGATCCGCGGCCTTAAAGCGCTATATTCGTTCTGGTGGACGTTAAAATACAGGAGCATTTGATTTATGACTGCCCGGCCTGATTCAGCAGGAACAGCTCAGCACAACGCTAAAATCGCCATTGTCATGGGGTCTAAAAGCGATTGGGTAACCATGCAGCACGCAGCTGATATTCTCACTTCTCTTGATGTACCTTTCCATGTTGAAATTGTTTCTGCCCACCGCACACCAGATAAATTATTCAGTTTTGCCGAGCAAGCTGAACAAAATGGTTTCGATGTCATTATCGCTGGCGCAGGCGGTGCCGCCCATCTACCAGGAATGTTGGCCGCTAAAACCTTAGTGCCGGTTCTGGGTGTACCCGTACAAAGTGCCGCGCTTAATGGCGTAGACAGCCTTTACTCTATCGTACAGATGCCGAAAGGTATTCCTGTCGGCACACTGGCGATTGGGAAAGCAGGCGCCGCAAACGCAGCGCTGTTGGCAACACAGATTCTGGCTCGTCATGATAAAGATTTGCTGAAACGCCTTACTTATTGGCGTGAAACACAAACTCAGGATGTACTCGATAATCCCGATCCACGGGAGGAAATATGAAGCCAGTTTGTGTATTAGGTAATGGTCAGCTTGGACGGATGTTACGTCAGGCCGGTGAGCCTTTAGGTATCTCGGTTTATCCTGTTGGTCTGGATGCAGAACCCGAAGCCGTTCCTTACCAGAATAGTGTGATTACCGCCGAAATTGAACGCTGGCCGGAAACAGCCCTTACCCAAGAACTTGCTCGCCACAAAGCTTTCGCTAATCGGGATATTTTTCCTCGTCTGGCAGATCGTTTACCGCAGAAGCAATTAATAGATAGCCTGGGGCTTGCAACTGCTCCGTGGCAATTACTTGCTGATACCAGCCAGTGGCCGCAGCTGTTCACTGAACTCGGTAATCTGGTCATCGTTAAACGCCGTATTGGTGGTTATGATGGTCGAGGACAATGGCGCATTCGTCCCGGGGATGAAACAGAGTTACCGGATGATATTTATGACGAATGTATTGCTGAGCAAGCCATTCCGTTCTCTGGCGAAGTTTCTCTGGTCGGCGCCCGCAATGAGAATGGCGATTGTGTGTTCTATCCATTAACATACAACTTGCACCAGGATGGCATTCTGCGTACCAGTATTGCTTTTCCTTCGGAAAATTGTCATCTACAGCAACAAGCTGAAAGCATGTTGTCAGCCATTATGCATGAGCTGAAATATGTCGGTGTGATGGCAATGGAATGTTTTATTGTCGGCGATAATTTACTGATTAATGAACTAGCGCCGCGGGTTCATAACAGTGGTCACTGGACTCAAAACGGCGCGTCTATCAGCCAGTTTGAACTACATCTCCGCGCTATTCTGGATTTACCCATGCCTCAGCCAGAAGTTAACGCGCCATCAGTCATGGTTAATTTGATTGGTACAGATGTCAATCCGCAATGGCTCAGCTTGCCATTGGTACATTTACATTGGTATGAGAAAGAAGTTCGCCCGGCACGTAAAGTTGGTCATCTTAATCTTTCTCACACAGATAAAAACGAGTTAAAAAATACATTGCAGAAACTTATTCCAATGCTGCCGCCTGAATACCATAGTGGCCTTGAATGGGCGCAAGAAAAATTAATTTAGTTAGCCTCAGCTTTGCACAAGCGAAGCTGAAGTTAAGTCTGATACTGACATTGTTTGTTTATGATCTGATTATCTTATTGATTTATAAGAGAACTGAGCAAGAAGTTCTTTTATATCGGATCGGAAGCCATGCAAAGTTATTCAAGATGTGAGACTTATCTTTAATAGCCCAACTCCTTGGGCTATTTTTTATTAAATTAGCTGAAAAAATCCCCCATGAATCAGGAGGATGTAAGGATTATTACTCTGAATTCCAACCTATTTATGTTATTTCAATTATTATATTGATCTATTCGTATTAATCGTTCTGGTTGTTTGATCTATTTCATAGTTAAGTAAATCATCAATTCTAATATTACCCAGATTAGTAGCCTTTAACGTTTCTGGAATTAAATTAAATTCTATGGTTTTATTTTCTTCATTTATGCTATTGATTGTTAAGCTACAACCATGTAGCCCATTTTGCTCAAATTATTACGTTACCGGAAAATTGAAATATTATTTTTCTGTTGATAACGGCATATGCTACCAGTAAGGCCGGTATCTCTTTACCGCAATATCCTTATTATGACACACAACAAAAAAGCGGTATAATACCGCTTTAATTCATTGATAAATTTGATCTCTTTTTAATTCTAACCTGTTACCAATTCAATAGGACCACACTGTCGTTGTAATGGTTATTGTTGCCACTTTCGGCACCAATAATGACAGTCCCCGGTTTTCCATCAAGTGTGTTATAGGCGTAGCGGAGTTTGCATGGTTTGCCATCTCCAGCGATCTCAATACAGACTTTGCCTGCACCCGACGAATAGGATTTGGTAGCTATTAAGTTATCTATTCCCTTACCGGTTAATGTATCTACCAGAATGTCATCAACATACACTTTTACAGTTTGCTGATGAACATCAGTATTTGTGTAAGTTGTCAGCCTAAATTGGGTGTTTTTAGATAATTGGAAACAATATTTACCGGTATCATTATTACCACATGTTCCGCCATATTGTTTGCTACCTAATAAGTCAGTATCGACTGATATAGCAGCTTGAATTTTTTTGAAATCGACGCCTATCCAATTAGTTTTATTAGGGGTATATGGTCCTCTATCAATGGCATTTAATTTAAGATTAAATCGGATATTAGAATTACCTTTGAAAATGAAGATATAATGGTATCCTCGGGTTCTCCATAAAATAGCTGCATCAATATTTGCACTGAATTCTGCATATTTTCCTGTGGCTCCTAATTTTTCCGAGATAGTTTTCTGGTTAATCGTATGTAAGCTCACTGTATAATCGATACAATCGCTACCCTTAAAGAAACAAACAACATCTGTTTTGTCTGGGGCATTTATATCTATCCATTCCGTGGCTGCATCTATCCCATTTTCAAATTCGGTTCCTGCTAATCTAGGCCATCCTTCGATAATCGGCTTCGGTCCATCACTTACTTGCGCTTTCTCTATATCGAATTTAAGATATTGTGAACCTTTAAAAAAATACAAATAGCCATTTAAATTAATAATATCGTCGATATGCCTTTGAAATTCTACAGGAAGGTTAGGCCAATCATTATTGATATGTTTTGGATAACCTGCATACACTCTATTAGAAACAGAGATTTCATTGTACTTAATATTTTCTGCATTAAGAAAGAGATAACTTGATGTATTCATTATTACATATCCTTTTTGGTATTTATACTCTTCATCTTTCAAGTTGCTGCTTTGTTGGCTGCAATTTAAAATCTATTGGGTATATATATAGGATGAATTATATTATTTAAATTAATACTTCTGATCGGTCATAAGCAATATTATATATTATCAACTCGTTAATAGGTTTAATGTTTTTATTTTCCTGTAACCATTTATGCTTTCATAACAATATAGTCCTTAATAATATTTAACTTAGGTTACAATTAATACCTGGTCATAAAAATAACATCTTCATGATTGGGTGGTAATTATTTCAAAGAGATTAAAGATTTCCGTTGATAATTTTCATAAGTTATAGCAATAAAATAAATCATATTTTTGTATAAACTTTAACGAACATCTTAAATAATCCCTTTAATTACGAGGAATGACATCAACTAAATTGGCTCATAAAATGATGACAAATCATGTTATAGAAATATAGAAATATAGAAATATAGAAATATAGAAATATAAAAATATAAAAATATAAAAATATAAAAACCATTTATTCCATATAATCATAAAAAAAAGAATGTCAAGTGTTTCCGCTGAATTTCTTCCTTAAATAGATTACGGGACACAGACTAAAATAAATATCCATTTATTATTTTAGTCTAAACTCGAATTAATTAACAATCATTTTTCAAATTCTCAACACAAAATTAAAAAACCATCGTTAATTAAATAATCAATATATTACTAATACTAAAAAATCACTAAGGTTAAAATAATCTTATTTTTCTATTCTCCTCACCTTTTATCAATAAAATCAAATATCCCTTTGACAAAACCATCCTATCAGATCAATGCTAACTACCATCAGCCCAATACCGCATAAGAAGGGGTACCTTCGTGTTATTTGCCTCAAAAACCCACGATACGAAAAACTGCCCGCTGCTTTTTTTCTCTTCAAGGATCTCTTTTCCACTTTATTATACCGCTTATTTGGCACTCATCCGTCGCTGGATCAACACCCGCTTAAAGAAGAGCCGATTACTTTCAATACTTTTATTGCTGCCAGCAATCAATCAAGCTCAAGCCAGTAATTTTGTTAATTTTCAATCTATTGATACCAGCCTTTATATGCAATTTGAGAATCGGGTCGATCCCAGAAAAACCCTTTCACCGATTTTAGAGGCTTTCGGCGACTATAGTGTCGGCGATATGTACGTCTATAGTATTTGGCAAAACTCGCTGCAAAATGATTATAAAGGTGATAAAAGCACCTATTATTATAAAGTTGTACCAAGAGTGAGCTTTAGTAAAGTCACGGGAAATGACATCTCTTTTGGGCCGTTAAAAGATATTTTGTTCGCTCAATGGGTTGCTAAAACTAAAGGCATAGATTACGACTATTTCCCCGGTATCAGTATTGACTGGCAGACAAATTGGACTAGTTGGTTGCGTACAACCTTTTATTTTGAGAATAACGGCAATAGTAGCTGGAATGATCAGCGAGTTCATATCGATTATGGAATTCCCTTCAACAATCGTTTAGGTGATTTCCGCATTGTTGGGACTTTTGATTATACATTAGGTTTACATGGGAAACCTGAAACTATCGATTTCAAACCAGAATTGCATTACGATTTAGGAAAACACCTCGGTAACCAACCCGGTCATTTATGGGTAGGCATTGTCCTGAATCCAATAAAAAATAAATATAAAATAAGAGATACATCTTATTATCGAACTGATCAATTTAGCTATGGAGCCTTTATTCGATATAGTTTCTTCTGATACCAAAATAAAATATCAGGAATTTTTTGATCACTTCTATCCATTATGGAGTCAAGATGCCCATTCAACATGACAGGTTCGGACGTATTTATCAGTGGCTCCTGCTGATACTGTTGGGTTTAGTTTACTTTTTGGTCACCGCAACCACATTTACTTCATTGGGCGTTGTGTTACCCAGTATGATCAAGGAATTACACTGGAGTTGGACTGATGCAGGTCTGGGATTCACTTTACTTGGTCTGTCATGTGGACTGGCCAGTTATCTCCCGGCAATGTTTATTCGCCGTACAAATGTTCGTGTCACCTTACTGATCGGTACACTCACTTTTATCACCGGCTTTTATATCCTCTATAACACTCACAGTCTCACCGCTTATTTCACCGGTACAACACTATTAGGCATCGGCTTTAGTCTTATGGCTACTGTTCCCGGAACTTATGTCATCAGCCGACTTTTTGAAAAACAATCACTCGCTTTTGGTATCTATTTCACCATTGGAGGATTAGGTGGTGTGGTGGGTCCGTGGATCTATTTCCTGGCAACGGTATTTTGGGGAAGCTGGCGTATGCACTGGGCAATTTCCGGGGTATTACTGACGTTGATCAGTCTATTGACCATTTTAATTATGCGAGAAGGTAAAAAGGAAAATGCCCATGCTGAAAGAGTCAGCCAAAATCAACAAGACCATGTCCCTTCCAGTATCTATCGCACGAGGGAAATATGGAATGTCCGGCAAGCACTGCACACCTGGCAATTTTATGCCATTGCAGCCGCTTATACTTCTTTCTTATTGTGTGGAATAACCGTCAACAGTTTTGCTGTAGCCCATATTACTGAAAATGGATTTAGCGAATCTGTCGCTGCTTCCTCGCTCAGTATTTTGGCTTTTATTAACGCATTCTCAAGATTTGCAGGAGGTGCTGTTGGTGAATGGCTCGATCCCAAGAAACTGCTTATCGGCAGTCTGTCGATAATTATCTGTGGTCTTATCGCACTCAGTGCCGCTACCTCATGGACATTTTTAATCCTATTCACTTTGTGTATTGGCATCGGTTATGGCATGACCTTTCTGGCATCCAGCATATTACTGTTCAATTATTTTGGTCGCGCGCCCTATCTGGAATTATTTTCAGTGGTGAACTTAATCTCCACTGTCGCGTGTTTCGCCCCTTTTCTGGTGGGAGCCATTAAGGATTATTCAGATAGTTTTACACCGGCATTTCTCATTATTGCTATACCGGTGCTTATCATTCTGATTATCACATTTACGATGAAACCACCTTTACAAATAGCAAGGAAACATTCTGGCAACAGTTCCTTGCTTAACTAAATTTAAAAATAAAATAAACCTATACCCTGTGGATTTCAATTTGCAACGCGGCGGCAAGTGAAAGCAGCAACTTGAAGGATGAAGGGTATAAAAAGGCATTCCTTATAACACACAAACAAGGAATTAATGATGGCAAATAAAGAATTCGGAGTATTTCTACCTATCGCCAAAGGTGGATGGATTATTTCTAAAAATACCCCACCACTGGATGCTTCTTATCAGCAAAACCGTGAAGCAGCTATTCTGGCTGATCAAATTGGCCTAGATTTTATTATGTCCATGAGTAAATGGCGTGGCTTTGGCGGTGAAACAGAACATTGGGGCAGTTCGTTGGAATCAGTCACAATGATGGCAGGTATTGCCGAAGTCACTCATCACGCCCGACTTATCGCGACCATGCATGCCGGGCTGCATAACCCTGCCGTGACAGCCAAAATGATCGCGACATTGGATCAGATAAGTCATGGACGCGCCGGACTGAATATTGTCTCTGGCTCCTTTAAAGACGAATTTGAACAAATGGGAGAATGGGATAGCCATTTAGATCACGATCAACGTTACGCAATGACCGAAGAATGGACTCAATTGATCAAACGACTTTGGTGTGAAAAGCAGGTTGATCATCAAGGGGATTACTTTAATTTAACTAATTGCGTTTCCGAACCTAAACCTATTTCCGTTCCTCGCCCTTATTTGGTATGCGCCGGTCAGTCAGAACGTGGGCTGCGTTTTAGTGTACGCCATACCGATGTGTGTTTTATTGGTGGTAAAGATGAAGAAGAAACACGACAAATCAGTCTGATGGCTAAACGTATTGCAGCAGAATACGGTACCACCGCCAAAACCTTTTGTATGAGTACGATTATCTGCGCTGAAACAGATGAAGAAGCTGAAACGCTGGCACAGTTCTATCGTGATGGTCTGGATATAGAAGCCGTTAAAAGCATGATGCACAGTTTTGGCGTCGATGTTGGCGAAAAAAGCAATGCTATGGTTGAAAGATCCCAAAATGCCTTCATGACCCACACAGCTATTGGCAACCCGGAAACATGTCGCAAACAATTATCAGATTTACTACGTGAATGCGAATTAGATGGGGTTATGTTAATCTTCCCTGATTATGTTAAGGGCTTAACCACTTTCGGCGAAAAAATCCTGCCACAACTCAGAGCTGAATTTGCCTATACCCAATAGATTTCAATTTGCAACGCGGCGGCAAATGAACGCATCCCCAGGAGCATAGATAACGATGTGACTGGGGTAAGTGAACGCAGCCAACAAAGAGGCAACTTGAAAGATAACAGGTATAAACATCGATAAAGAGAGCTACAGATAAAACACCAACTTCTAATCAGGGAATGGGTTCACAACAAACCTACCCATTCCCTGAATGCCTGGCAATTATCCCTTTTGAACCTGCCGATGTAATCCGGTTCCTCGTAACAACCTGATCCCCAGCCAACTACCACATAAAGAAAGCAATAAGCTGCCGATGATTGGCAGTAAGAGCCACATCTGCCATTCTGGTTGCCATGGAAAATCAAAAACCTTTGTTTGCAATAACCAAAGCGCAGCTTCTGCGCCTAATGCCGCAGCAAAACCCGCCATTAATCCAAGCAAAGCAAATTCACTCCAGAGGGTACGGCGCAGTAATGGCTTACTCGCTCCCAAGGTACGGTAAACCACGAGTTCAAGTTGCCGCCGGTGCATTCCTACCTGAATCTGAGCTAACAGGAGTAAGATGCCACATACCATGACCAACCCGACCATAACCTCCAGTGCTTTGCCTACCTGTTGCAAAATATCCTGAATTTGCTTAATCATGGCCCCCGTATCAAGCAAACTCAATGTCGAAAACTGACGATTAAGTTCGGTCAGAAGGCGGCCATCACCTTCATAATGGAAGCTGGTCAACCAGGTTTGCGGCTGATTTTCCAATGTTCGTTTTGGGAAAATAAATATGAAATTTGGCCGCAAGCTTTCCCAATCCACCAACCGGATACTACTGACTATGGCACTGAATTGCTGCGTATCGCCACTGAATGTCAGTTTATCGCCGATTTTGATTGCCAAACGCTCAGCAACCCCTTGTTCAATAGAAACCTCATTTTCTGTTGGCGGCCAACTACCTTCTGTCAAAGTATTAAACGGGGGTAGTTCTTCTTTCCATGTCAAGTTCAATTCCCGCCGCACAATGTTGCTTTCTGGTTCTTTGGTATCTGCCCACGCTATGGCTGATTGATCATTAATTCCCGTCAAGCGAGCCAATACCACTGGATAAAACTCCGCAGGTTTAACCTGATACTGAGCCAGTAAATGCTTTACCTGTGGAATTTGCTGCCCAGTCATATTAATCAGAAAATAGTTTGGGCTGTCTGGCGGCAATTGTTGCTGCCAGCGGTCAAGTAAATCGCCCCTGACCACCAACAACAAAGCAAGTAACATAAATGATAAAGAGAAAGCCGCCAATTGAGTCACCGTCTGAAATGGCTGCCGCAGCAATCGGCTAACCGCTAAACGAAAACTGAGATGGCGGGATTTCAGATGACGCAATAGCCACAATCCTCCCCAACCGAGTACAGCTAATAACACCGCAACAATCATTACACCAGCAAGTAACGCCCATAACATAGGACTGGTACCAACCAGAAAAACCAGCCCACTCACCACAACCAATGTCACCAATGGCAAGTAATAGCGTAATGGCCAGATGGGGGCGATAATATCATCACGCAGTACTCGTGATGGCTGAGTTGTCATTAATTGCCGATATGGACGCATTCCCACCAGCAAAGCAATCACAGATAATGCCCCCAATGCCCATACCCACGGCCAGAATCCTGCTTCTGGTAAAGCCTTCGGCAACATAGACGCCAGGATGTGTACTAGCAGATATTCAAACATCAATCCTAAAAGCGCGCCCACTAATGCCGCCGCACCCAATAACGCCAACCACTGACCAATCACCCACTTACGCAAGGCCCAGCGCCCCGCACCCAATGTTTTAAGCACAGCGATCAAGTCATGACGGCTCTGGCAATAGTGAGTCATGGATACTGCCACGGCAGCAACGGCAAGTAATAACGTGAGCAAAGCTGATAACAACAGGAATTGTTGCGCTCTAGCAATAGATTTTGCCAGCGCGCCACTATCCTGCTTCAAGGTATACCAGCGCTGATCAGCCTTAAGTTGTGGATCAATCAACTGCTGATACTGATAAACTGCTTCTTTATCACCGGAAAACATATAACGGTAAGTCAGGCGGCTACCCGGCTGAATTGCCCCTGTAGATTGCGCATCATCAAGACTGATTAAAATCCGCGGCGCAATCTGGAATGGGTTGAAGCCACTGTCTGGCTCCTGAATTAATTCTCCGCTGACTCTGAGTGTGGTGTCACCTACATCCAGATTATCGCCAATTTTGATTTTCAACAGTTCAAGTAAGCGAGGAGCAACCAGAACGGTACCTTTTTCTACTTTCAAACCAAGTGGATGAGTTTCCAGCTTGCCATATAACGGATAGAGACTGTCTGCGGCTTTCACATTTGCCAGTTGAGGCGTATCCCCGGCATAGGTCATCGTGGTGAAAGAGAGCTGGCTACTCAACTTTAACCCAAGATCTTTCGCCTGTTGTAACCATCTATTATCTACCGGATAAGAAGCCCGCAGCACCAGATCACCCGCCAGAAAATCCCGGCTCTGGTAATGAACACTTTGATCAATGCGATCACTGATCCTGCCTAATGCCAACACGCAGGCTACTGCCAGAGTGAGGGATAACCAAACAATCAATAAAGAGGGAGTGCGCCATTCGCGCCAGAACCAGCGCCAAATCATCTTTCTTCCCTCAATGTTCCATCAACCAGCCGCAAGCAACGTTGGCAACGGGCAGCAAGCTGGCTGTCATGAGTGACCAGAATTAGCGTTGTGGCATAATCACGATTTAGAGAAAACAGTAAGTCAGCAATGCGATCACCAGTTTGTCGATCCAAATTACCGGTTGGTTCATCAGCAAACAGAATTTTGGGCTGGCGGCTAAATGCCCGAGCCAACGCCACCCTTTGTTGTTCACCACCAGAAAGTTGGGCTGGCATATGTTTTAAACGCTTCCCCAATCCGAGTTGTTCAAGCAATTCAATTGCCTGCTTTTTACTACTACTTTCAGACTCACCACGTAATAAAGCAGGAAGCTGGACATTTTCCAATGCATTCAAAGTCGGAATTAACATAAATGACTGAAATACAAAACCGACATTCTCAGCCCGTAGTTGCGCCCTCTGTTCTTCATTCATCTGGCTTAAATTATGTCCCAACAGCCGGACTTCACCGTCACTACCATCATCCAACCCGGCAATAATGCCAAGCAGTGTGGATTTACCCGATCCCGACTCTCCCACCAAAGCAATAGTCTGCGCAGGCTCGACAACCAGCCCGACTCCCTGCAATATAGTGATCCGGTGTTCCCCCTGACCAACGTGCTTACTGAGATGCTGAACTTCAAGAATATTTCCCGTTACCATTTACTTTTCCTATTACTAGTGGTGTTATCCAGCGCCAGAGCTATTGCGGCGGATACCCTGCTGATTCTCGGTGATAGCCTCAGTGCAGGTTACCATCTGCCTGTTGAACAATCATGGCCTGTTCTGATGGAAAAAAAATGGCAGAAATCCGGCAATAAAATCACTGTCATCAACGGCAGCATCAGCGGTAACACTGCCGCTCAGGGCCTTGAAAGGCTACCTGGATTACTTAAACAACATCAACCCCGTTGGGTGCTGATAGAATTGGGTGCCAATGATGGATTACGCGGTTTTCCCCCACAACAAACAGAACACGATCTGCAACAGATCATCACCTTAGTGAAACAAGCCAATATTCAACCTTTATTAATGCAGATCCGTCTGCCACCAAACTACGGGCGCCGTTATACTGAATCTTTTGCCAGAATTTACCCCAGACTGGCAGAACATAATCAAATTCCCCTGCTCCCGTTTTATATGGAACAAGTCGCGATTAAACCGGAGTGGGTACAACAAGACGGATTGCACCCTAATCTGGCCGCCCAACCATTTATCGCTGATTGGATGTCCGACACACTATCAGCACATCTTAATTATTCTTAAGTAGTAAACTATTAGTTTCAACAAATTGATGTATATAAATAGGTAAAGTTATGCAAAAGTCAGTTCTTATCACCGGCTGTTCCAGTGGAATCGGTCTGGTAGCGGCTAAAACACTACATCAGCGAGGCTACCGAGTATTAGCAGCCTGCCGAAAACCCGCAGATTTACAACATATGCGCGAGCTAGGACTGGAACCTATCGAATTGGATCTTGATGACAAGATGAGTGTTGAACGTGCCGCTGCCGAGGTCATCAGGCTAACCAATGGCCGCCTTTACGGACTGTTTAATAATGGCGGCTTTGGTATTTATGGCCCTTTGAACACTATCAGTCGTGAACAACTGGAACACCAATTCTCTACCAATCTGTTTGGTACACATCAACTTACCTGTTTACTACTCCCAACCATGCAACTTCATGGTGAAGGTCGTATTATCCAAACCAGTTCGGTTATGGGACTCATTTCAACCCCAGGCCGTGGTGCTTACTCTGCCAGTAAATATGCTCTGGAAGCATGGTCAGATGCGTTAAGAATGGAATTGGCAGGTACCGGCATTAAAGCCAGCTTGATTGTGCCAGGTCCGATAAAAACACGTTTTACCGAGAACGTGAATCAGACACAAAGTGATAAGCCGGTCAAAAACCCCAGCATTGCCCGCCATTTCACACTGACACCCGAAGCCGTTGTGCGTAAATTGATTCATGCTTTAGAAAGCCCGAATCCTAAATTACGTTATCCAGTGACCTGGATAACTCACGCGGTAACCATTATGCGCCGGATTTTACCGGGCAGATTAATGGATAAAATACTGACTAAACAGAGTGGTACAACTTGAAAGTTAGGAAAGTAACCTCATCTGTTCAATAATACCCTACAACATCGAATTTAAGAGACCCATTATATGCTAACAACCACTACTGGAATTGACATCAACGAAAGTAATCTGCATCAAACTATTGAACAGTCTATGACTGTGCCGGTTTTATTTTATTTCTGGTCTGAACGTAGCCCTCACTGTCAGGAATTAAGTGTAACGCTGGATAAACTAGCCGCAGAATATGCCGATCAATTGGTCCTGGCAAAAGTGGATTGTGATAAAGAACAAATGATCGCAGCACAATTTGGTTTACGAGCCATTCCTACTGTTTACATTTTGCAACAAGGCCAACCCGTAGATGGTTTTCAGGGTCCACAACCCGAAAAAGCGATTAGAGAGATACTTACTCGCGTACTGCCCAAGCCGGAGGAGTTAAAAGCTGCTCAAGCTGAGGAACTTATCGCAGAAGGAAAACATCAGGAAGCACTACCGTTATTGAAAGAAGCTTGGCAATTAGCCCCCAAAAACAGTGAAATTGCACTAATGTTGACCGAAGTGCAAATTATGCTCAATAATATACAAGAAGCCCAGGAAATTCTGAATCTTATTCCATTACAGGATCAAGGCTCTCATTATCATAGTTTACTGGCTCAAATTGAGTTACAAAAGCAAGCGGCGGATACACCGGAGATCCAACAATTGCAACAAGAGTTCTCTATTCAACCGGAAAATGCAGAATTGGCTGTTAAACTCGCGCTGAAATTGCACGAAGTCAGTCGTAATGAAGAAGCTCTGGAATTACTACTGGGCTTCCTGAAAAAGGATCTTTCTGCTGCCAATGGTGCAATACGGAAAACAATGATGGATATTATGTCTGCAATGGGAACCGGTAATGCTCTGGCTTCGCAATATCGTCGCCTGGTTTATTCGCTGCTTTACTGATTTATTTGATTAAGGAATTGCTATGGATTTATTTGCTTTTGGTGCCGTACCTATTCTGATATTCATTGCAGTGGTGATTGTATTTACTTGCGTAAAAACAGTACCGCAAGGTTATCAATGGACAGTAGAACGCTTTGGCCGTTATACCCGAACTTTATTGCCGGGTCTGCATATTATTATCCCTTTTATCGACCGCATTGGCCGTAAAATTAACATGATGGAGCAAGTGCTGGATATTCCTTCACAGGAAGTTATTTCCCGCGATAACGCCAATGTGACCATTGATGCGGTCTGCTTTATTCAGGTCGTCGATCCTGTTCGGGCTGCCTATGAAGTCAGCAACCTTGAGCTGTCTATCATTAACCTGACAATGACTAACTTCCGTACAGTTCTGGGTTCGATGGAACTGGATGAAATGTTATCTCAGCGTGACTCCATCAACAGCCGTCTACTGCATATCGTCGATGAAGCCACTAACCCATGGGGAGTAAAAATTACCCGTATTGAGATCCGTGATGTTCGTCCACCGAAAGAACTGATTTCTGCCATGAACGCTCAAATGAAAGCAGAACGTACAAAACGTGCTGATATTCTGGAAGCGGAAGGTATCCGTCAGGCTGCTATTCTGAAAGCAGAAGGTGAAAAACAGTCTCAGATTCTAAAAGCAGAAGGGGAACGTCAGTCTGCATTCCTTCAGGCAGAAGCGCGTGAACGGGCCGCCGAAGCAGAAGCACGGGCAACCAAAATGGTTTCTGATGCGATTTCTGACGGTAACATGCAGGCAATTAACTACTTTGTTGCCCAGAAATATACGGACGCGCTAACCAGTATTGGTGCCTCCAATAACAGCAAAGTGATTATGATGCCTCTGGAAGCCAGCAATCTGATGGGCGCGATTGGCGGTATTACTGAACTGATTGGCGAAAGCAAAAAAGGTAAGTAAACATGATTGCACAGATTACAGATCAGATCCCCTGGCTCTGGTTCTCCTTCGGGGGCTTACTGTTAATCGCAGAGCTTCTGGGAACCGGCGGTTATCTATTATGGACGGGTACAGCCGCTATCGTTGTTGCACTTGTCACCTGGTTTCTGCCGGGAATGAGCTGGGAATGGCAAGGTATTCTGTTTGCAACTCTGACACTGCTATCTGCGATACTGTGGCGCTACTGGTTACGTCGTCACCCAGCAAAAGGTAACGATACACTGAATCAGAAAGACCACCAGCTCATCGGTATCCATGCCAAACTGACCGCCGATACCGAAAATGGTTACAGTCGGGTCAAGCTTGCTGATGGCAGTTGGCGAGTTCACTGTAACAGTGAACTACCAGCCAATACCGAAGTAGAAGTCATTGCTGTTGATGGTATTACTCTGAAAGTAAAACCCATCAATTCTCAGTGATGAAGGCAACAACCCGATAAATGATCTATGATGGGGCATACCGCCCCGTCATCTCCAGGGCACTCTTCCGCCAAAGAAAGCAATTTACTTCTGATTTTCTGTAACTCTTCAATCGTCTTTTCTATCTCAGCCACTTTATGCAGCGTTGCCGCTTTTACATCAGCACTGTGACGATTGGGATCGCGAAATAACATTAAAAACTCACGACATTCATCAAGCGTAAAACCGACCTGTTTCGCCTGCCGCAACAGCGTTAATTCATCAATATGTTTCTGCTGATAATAACGGTAGCCATTATCTCCTCTTTCAGGCGGTGTGATCAGATCCTTTTCTTCATAAAACCGAATAGCTTTACTGGTCAGGCCGGTTTTTCGAGCAATTTCACTGATGTTCATTTTTTCCCCTTGACCTTCCCCTGACGGGAAGGTTTAACCTTCGTAACAAGCCAGAGATTCACTTGGGTTGTAGTAAATATAATCAACAATTATTACACAAGTGTGAAAAATAATTACGTCACTATGTATTAGGAGGTTTTTTTATGTCACATACAACTATTTTAACCTTACAGGGACTCTCCTGTATGCACTGTGTTAACAGTGTGAAAAAAGCATTAGGAAATCGTGCAGACGTGAAACAGGCAGAAATTACTCTCGATTACGCTAAAATCACTGGCGAAGCCTCCCCTGAATCATTAATCGAAACGATTAAGGAAGCCGGTTATGATGCTGAAATTGCCAACCAGCCTGATATCGAACTGGCGCTATCTGGCCTCAGTTGCATGCATTGTGCCGGTACAACACGTAAAGCTCTGGAAGCTGTAGATGGTGTTGTTGCCGCAGACGTGAATACTAAAACAGCTAAAGTGTATGGCAAAGTCGATGCCGATATGTTGATTGCGGCAGTTGAACGGGCGGGTTATCACGCAGAACTGGCTTCTGGTCAACATTTCCCAAAATCTGAGCCGCTGACAATACCTGCTTCAAATAGACCGGAACCTTTGGCAGCGGCAATCTCTTCTGTTCCGGTCGAAAAAACTGACGAATTCATGATCAGTGATAGCGATGACAGTATCCAGTTGCTGCTGGATGGCATGACTTGTGCCAGTTGTGTGAATAAGGTTCAGAAAGCGTTACAGAGTGTCGAAGGCGTGGAAAATGCCAGAGTAAACCTTGCGGAACGCAGCGCTTTAATTACCGGTAGCGCATCACCTAACGCACTAATTCAAGCCGTGGAAAAAGCCGGATACGGAGCAGAACTGATTCAGGATGAAGCCAAGCGTCGTGAACGTCAGCAACAAGTTTCCGAAGCCAATATGCGCCGTTTTCGCTGGCAGTCAGCATTAGCATTGGTCGTCGGTATTCCCGTGATGGTGTGGGGTATGATGGGCGATAATATGATGCTCACACCAGAAAACCATACTATCTGGCTGACTATCGGGATCATTACGCTTGCTGTGATGATCTTTGCCGGTGGTCACTTCTATCGCAATGCATGGCAAAACCTAAAAAACGGCAGTGCCACCATGGATACACTCGTGGCACTGGGAACGGGTGCAGCCTGGCTTTATTCTATCAGTGTCAACCTGTGGCCAGATATTTTTCCACCACAGGCACGCCATCTTTATTACGAAGCCAGCGCTATGATTATCGGCTTGATAAATTTGGGCCATGCTTTGGAACAACGAGCCCGCCAGCGTTCCTCAAAAGCACTGGAACGTTTACTGGATCTGACACCACCGACAGCCCGTGTAGTGACAGAAGATGGCGAAAAAGAGATACCATTGGCTAATGTTAAACCGGGCATGACATTACGTTTGACGACCGGTGATCGTATCCCTGTTGATGGTGAAATCATTCAAGGTGAAGTTTGGATAGATGAAGCAATGTTGACCGGTGAACCGATTCCCCAGCAAAAATCCAAAGGCGATAACGTTCATGCCGGTACAACTGTACAGGATGGCACAGTACTGTTTACTGCCGCCGCAGTGGGTAATCAAACGGCATTAGCACGGATTATCAAACTGGTACGTCAGGCACAAAGCAGTAAGCCAGAGATTGGTCAGTTGGCAGATAAAATTTCCTCAGTGTTTGTTCCGGTTGTCGTCGCGATAGCTCTGATTTCAGGTGCTATTTGGTACTTCATTGGCCCAGCACCACAGATTATGTATTCGTTAGTCATTATTACCACGGTGCTGATTATTGCCTGTCCTTGTGCCCTTGGGCTGGCAACACCTATGTCGATTATTTCTGGCGTTGGTCGAGCAGCAGAATTCGGTGTTTTGGTTCGGGATGCCGATGCCTTGCAACAAGCCAGCAAATTGGACACGATTGTCTTCGATAAAACCGGAACGCTGACTGAAGGCATGCCACAAGTTACTGATATCCATACTCTCAATGGGTACAGTGAACAAGAAGTCTTGTTTTGGGCAGGCGCACTGGAAAATGGTTCGAACCATCCATTAGCCAAAGCAATACTTGCCAAAACCGAAGGATTGTTATTACCGCAAGTTGAACAATTTCGCACTATAGCTGGGCTGGGTATCAGTGGTGAAGTGCATGGCACAACCTTGTTGTTGGGTAATCAAACATTACTGGAACAAAATCAAATTGATACAGAGGAACTAAAACCACTGATTGCCCAACAGGCAGAGAAAGGCATCACACCGGTTCTTCTGGCCGTGGGCGGTAAAGTTGCGGCAGTGCTATCAATTCGCGACCCACTTCGTGAAGATACCATTGCTGCATTGGAACGATTACATCATCAGGGCTACCGTTTAGTGATGCTGACCGGCGATAACCCAGTGACTGCCAATGCGATTGCGCAAGAAGCAAGGATTGATGAAGTTATCGCAGGTGTATTGCCTGATGGCAAAGCGGAGGTTATCCAGAAACTTCAGGCGGCAGGTCGCAAAGTTGCTATGGTGGGGGATGGTATTAACGATGCCCCTGCACTGGCACGGGCTGATGTCGGGATTGCAATGGGAGGTGGTAGTGATATCGCCATTGAAACCGCGTCGATGACCCTGATGCGCCACAGTTTGCATAGTGTCGCCGATGCGGTTGAATTGTCTAAAGGAACTCTGCGCAATATGAAACAGAACCTGCTAGGGGCATTTATCTACAATACACTGGGTATTCCAATCGCAGCTGGGGTGCTCTATCCGTTTACCGCAACATTGTTAGATCCCGTGATAGCGGGTGCAGCAATGGCACTTTCTTCAATTACAGTGGTGAGTAATGCTAACCGTTTGTTGAGATTTAAGCCTAAATCATAATGCATCGACTTGGTTAGATCGTAAAAGTGCGGTATCTACAATCGCACTTTACATCTCTCACCTATCTGACTGACAAATTAACAGCCAAGGCGTTCTGGTTTGTTTAAGTGACAGATTGCATTACATCTTTGTTACCTTCCATTTCTGAATTACTCCGGTTATGACCACTTCTGCTGGCTGGCTGCGATCAATGTAGCCCAGTCATCGGGTGGATTTCACCGTCCCAGCATCTTCCCGAAGATCGCATAGGGGTCAGACTTACTACCTTCCGAACGCAACGTCTCCTCATCGTTGACCCAGGCATACACAATGACCTTAGCCTTGGAATCATAACAGGAGTAAAGAAACAGCAATGGAAATAAATAAAGATACAGCCGAAGTACCGCTGTAATATTAGCCTGAAAATAAATGCTGAACCGGAGTACAAATGGGACGATTGATTAAATATCTTACTAATATGCTGGGGCTGAACCCTTCCCGCCGTTATCCCTATCCAGCTTATGATATTACTCTGACAGGTGATAAACATTTGCATCTGGTGGGCAGTATTCATATGGGAACTGAAAATATGTTTCCACTTTCTGAAATATTAATGGATCAACTTAATCAATCCGATACATTAATTGTGGAAGCCGATGTTACTCAAGCAGGTTTCCCATTTCATAACGAATTTCAATCACACTCTCGTATCGAACAACGTCTATCTTCTGAGATGTATCAGGATTTTCGGCGCTATTGCAATGAAATCCGCCAACAAGAAGAACCACTCAATTTATTACCTTCATGGCAAATCGCGTTAATTTTGCAAGCAGGGCAAGCGCAAAACCTTGGATTGCATCCTCACTACGGTATTGATTATCAGCTACTGAATGCAGCCAAAGCACAAGGAAAAATGATTATCGAGCTTGAGGGGACTGACTCACAGATTCATTTACTTAATCAGCTCCCGAATAATGGTCTGTCACTACTAGAAGATACATTGTTACATTGGCACGCCAACGCCCGTGCTTTACAAACAATGATAAGCTGGTGGATGGATTATCAACCTAAACAACAAACACATTCTTTCCCAACAACTTTCAGTGAAGATATCTATCAACTACTGATGATTGATCGTAACAGACAGTGGAATAAATACTTACGGGAATTGCCTGCCGGGCGGTATCTGGTTGCTGTTGGCGCTTTGCACCTGTACGGCGAAGGCAATTTACTTCAGATGTTGCTAGAAAAATCGAGATAAAAAAAGGCCAATATTTCTATTGGCCTATCAAAGAGGAATAACATGTTATTTTCGTTATTCTTATTTGTTCGGAATATTACCTGTTTATATACAGACAACAGAGCCATAATTAGAGTACCAATTTCAAGACTCCATTTCATCCATTGTCCTTAATTATAAAATTATTCTATGTAATGAAATTGTGACACTAGTGATCATTTTATAATAGAAACAGAACGTTAACTTTACCTTTCATACTTTTAATATCACCTCAAAAGGGCTGCCAGATTGCAACCCTTTTTGATTTATACTTTATCCGGGGTCATTGATAAACAATTTCACCTTTTGGCGCATAGTTAGTCGCTTTCAAGGGTGAATGCTTCTCGATATAATCTTTCAGAACTTCTGCATCAACAAAACCCGTGTTGACATAGGCTGGATGATTATCCAGACGTGGATAACCATCACCACCGATAGCATTAAAGTCAAGCATTGCCAGGCGGTAAGTTTTATTCAGATCCAATGGCTTCCCACCGATTTCGACATCTTTAACCCCCTTGCCATCAACAATCAAATCAACATTCAAGAACTGAGCATAAGCACCGGAGTCAACTTTCATGTTAGCAACCACTGCCAGATATTTTTCAACTTCACTACCTTTCAGATCAACATAAACCAATGAGTTGGCAAATGGATGCACTTTCAGTACATCTTTATAAGTGATATCGCCGGATTCAATTGAATCACGAATACCGCCGCCACTGATAATAGCGAAATCAGCATTCGCGCGTTCCATCAAAGCAGAAAGGATAACATGAGCCATATTGGTCTGAACAAAACGAACCTTGTTACGATCACCTTCCAGTTTACCTTCAACAGAACCTACTTTTACGTTTAACTGTTTATCACCTTTATTCTGGTAAGGTGTTAGCAACTTTATCATCTCCGGGTTTTGCGCAATTTCATCAGTGTAATAAACACGTTCAGTAGAACCGTCTGATTTTTTCACATTTTTATTAAGATTAATGGGAATTAACTGATAATGTGTCAGCTTAAATTCACCATTGCGGAACTCAAAATCAGCACGGCCAACATATTTACCCCACTCGTGCGCCTGAACAATCCAAATACCATTCTGACGATCAGGCGAACATGGTGTTCCCGGTACATAATCGATCTGTTTGTAGTTTTTATTTTCCGCAGACATACAAACCGGATCTTGTGAATGGCCACCTACAATCATATCCAAATAACCCGCAGGCAAACTACGCGCCATTTCAACATCACCCGGCGCGTTAGAACCATGATTACCGTTGTCATAGTGCCCCATATGGGTTGCTGCAATAATCACATCTGGTCTTTCATTTTTTTTCAGTTCCTCTACAACCGTTTTCGCTTCTATCGCGGGAACACGAAATTCAACATTAGGGAAATTAGCAGGATTACCGATTTTCGCCGTATCATCAGTCGTCAGGCCGATAACCGCAATTTTCACCCCTTGTTTATCAAAGATGGTATAAGGCTTGAACAAACGTTTACCGGTGCCGGTATCGTAAATATTGGCCGCGAGGAACGGAAATTTCGCCCATTTTTCCTGCTGACGCAATACTGACAGCGGATTATCAAACTCGTGGTTACCCAACGCCATTGCATCATAACCTACCAGATTCATTCCTTTAAAATCAGGCTCCGCATCTTGCAAATCAGACTCTGGTACGCCAGTATTAATATCGCCACCGGAAAGCAATAACACACTGCCGCCTTTCTTGGTGACTTCTTGACGGATTTCATCAACAACTGTTTTTTGAGCGGCTAAACCATATTCACCGTGGTCGTTATACCAAAAATGCCCATGATGGTCGTTAGTGTGCAAAATAGTAATGTCATAGGTTTTATCTTTTTCCCATGCATTTGCCATTGCTGGAAGTAATGTCATAGAAACAACCAAAGCACAAGCTGAGGTCTTAAACGAAAACTTCATGGTATATCTCCATGTTTTTTTAAGTGAATTGCCATGCAAAAACAGCTTCAAAAGCTAACAAGGCGGGATTAACAAATCATTTCTGAAATAGGTTACGTTATGTGATTATTAGAACATGTTTCGTTTCATTTTTTTGAGCGTATCATCAAACTATCTACGGTGTAGTAAAAAATTAACTATCAGCCTAATATATAAAATGTAACAAATAACTAACAAACTCCCCCCTAAGACACGCTGGCAGTCAATATGAACGAACAGAGCAACACAACGACAGTCTCCTCTCATGCAAGCAAAACCAAGAACACCGTTTTTACTATTCTTGGGGCGATTAGCATCTCACACTTATTGAACGATATGATCCAATCGCTGATCCTGGCGATTTATCCTTTATTACAATCAGAATTCAACTTGAGTTTTGTGCAAATCGGTATGATCACGTTGACCTACCAAATTACCGCGTCGCTATTACAGCCACTGATAGGTTTCTATACCGATAAACATCCACAACCTTATTCATTACCCATTGGAATGAGCTTCACCTTATCAGGTCTGCTACTGCTGGCTCACGCTAACAATTTCCCGTTAATTCTATTAGCGTCCGCATTAATTGGCATTGGCTCTTCGGTATTCCACCCGGAATCATCACGCGTAGCACGTATGGCATCCGGTGGCCGTCATGGACTAGCTCAATCGCTTTTCCAGGTCGGTGGTAATTTCGGTAGTTCCCTCGGACCTTTGCTAGCCGCTATATTTATTGCACCTTATGGCAAAGGCAATGTTGGCTGGTTCTCTCTGGCCGCATTACTGGGAATTATCGTACTATTGCAGATCAGTAAATGGTATAAAGCTCAGAATTATATTAAGAATAATCAAGTCAGAACGGGTCATATCGTTAAAGTTTTACCAAAAAAAGCCGTGATAGGCTCTCTGATTATTTTGTTAATTTTAATATTTTCCAAATTCTTTTATCTCACCAGTATCAGTAGCTATTATACTTTTTACTTAATCCACAAATTCGACATTTCCGTACAAAGCGCCCAGCTCCATCTGTTTGTTTTTTTATTCGCAGTTGCAGCCGGAACCATTATTGGGGGACCTCTTGGCGATAGAATCGGCAGGAAGTATATCATCTGGATATCTATCCTCGGAGTAGCTCCTTTTACATTAGTTCTGCCTTACGCTTCTCTGTACTGGACAAGTATTCTGTCAGTGATTATTGGTGTGATTCTGGCATCTGCGTTCTCTGCAATCCTGGTATACGCACAGGAACTTATTCCCGGTAAAACCGGGATGATATCCGGTCTATTTTTCGGACTCGCTTTTGGTATGGGAGGTATCGGCGCAGCGGTACTTGGTAACATTGCGGACAGAACAAGTATTGAACTAGTTTATCAGATTTGTGCTTTTCTACCGTTACTTGGGATATTTACCGCTTTATTACCTAATATAGAAGACAATAACTAGAAAAATCACCATAATAGCGCCACATAAAAGTCATTTTTTATGTGGAAGTAGCCTTTATATACCTCATAAATAATCAAACATATCAATACAAATCCCTGTTACGGGTAATTTAATCCTTTCAATCGATATTTTTTGATGTTTTATTCATTTTTTTAGCGAATTTACCTCGAATTATCTATAAAATACTATGACACCTACCTCTTCACTATGCTATTTAATAGCCTCAGCAAGAAGGAATCTTAATGGAGCATTCGACACCACTTATCACCACTCTCGTTGGCGGGTTTGTCCTCGCTTATTTGCTTGGCATGCTGGCACAACGCCTGAAAATCTCACCACTGGTCGGTTACCTTACCGCCGGTGTACTCGCAGGCCCTTTCACTCCTGGTTTTGTCGCTGATGCCTCACTGGCACCGGAACTGGCAGAAATTGGTGTTATCTTATTAATGTTCGGTGTCGGGCTACACTTTTCACTTAAAGATCTGCTGGCAGTAAAATCCATTGCTATCCCTGGCGCTATTGCACAAATATTGGTCGCAACACTGCTTGGTGTAGGACTATCAGCAATACTGGGTTGGGAATTATTTAGCGGTATCGTCTTTGGCCTCTGTTTATCAACCGCCAGTACCGTTGTTCTGCTACGAGCGCTAGAAGAGCGCCAATTGATTGATAGCCAACGAGGTCAGATAGCCATCGGCTGGCTGATTGTCGAAGATCTGGCAATGGTGCTGACTCTGGTATTACTGCCTGCGGCTGCCGGTATCCTTGATAATAAGGAAGCCAATATCGGACAGTTAATTATGGAACTTGCGATTACAGTCGGAAAAGTTGTTGCCTTTATTTTACTGATGATTGTTGTTGGGCGCCGTCTGATCCCATGGATACTGGCAAAAACCGCCAGTACCGGCTCCCGAGAACTATTCACCCTCGCAGTATTAGTCATTGCTCTGGGTATCGCTTACGGCGCTGTTACGCTGTTTGACGCCTCATTCGCACTAGGTGCATTCTTCGCCGGGATGGTACTGAACGAATCAGAACTCAGCCACCGCGCCGCTCAAGATACGCTGCCGCTCAGAGATGCTTTCGCCGTCTTGTTCTTCGTGTCCGTTGGTATGCTGTTCGACCCAATGGTACTCATCCAGCAGCCACTGGCGATACTGGCAACACTAGCAATTATTATTATTGGTAAATCTGCCGCTGCCATGTTACTAGTGAAAATGTTCGGCCATTCACGCCGTACTGCACTAACAATTTCGGTCAGTCTGGCTCAAATCGGTGAATTTGCCTTTATTCTGGCAGGTCTTGGTGCTGCACTTGGCCTACTTGATGGGGATGCCCGTAATCTTGTTCTGGCTGGTGCAATTGTTTCTATTATGCTGAACCCAGTTCTGTTCAGCCTGCTGGATCGCTATCTGGAAAAAACAGAAACTATTGAAGAACAATTATTAGAAGAAACTCTGGAAGAAGAAACTCAAATTCCTGTCGATATCTGTGGTCACATTATTATTGTCGGCTATGGACGTATCGGCAGTTTGCTATGCCAGCGCCTACAGGAACAAGCATTCCCGCTAGTTGTTATTGAAAATACCAGAGCCAAATTTGAAGAATTGGGTGAGCAAGGTATCAGTGCCGTCATGGGCAATGCCGCCAGTAAAGATATTATGTCACTGGCGCGTCTGGACTGTGCCTGTTCCCTATTACTGACAATACCGAATGGTTATGAAGCGGGCGAGATTATCGCCAGTGCAAGAGAGGTTCGTCCAGATCTGAATATTATCGTTCGAGCTGACTATGACGACGAAGTGACCTATATCATGGAGCGTGGAGCTAGCCATGTCATTATTGGCGAGCACGAAATTGCTAAAACAATGGCAAATGTGTTGGCAAGCAGTAAAAGCCAAGACCATTTAGTTGAGCCTCCCCCTGCATCACCCTTTGTACCATTAATTTGAGGAAACGCAGAGCCGCTGATGGAATAATTCTTCATTCTCATCATAAGCTGGAACCATGACTTTACCCTGTATTCTATGACACCACATGAGCCGTTCTTACCATTTTCGTTCTTACTACTTCAAGTAACAGTGATAGGGACGGCTCAGAGAGAACAACACTTTCATTAAAAGAAATTGAGACAAAGAAACCCTACACAATCCGTCTCTCCATACCCCCAATATGAAAAGACCAATAAAAAGGTAGCACCAAACCTTTACGTCAGAGATATAAAACACCTTTTATTGACGTATAAAACATTGAGAACGAAAAAACAGATAACACTAAAGAAGCAAGACGATAAAACAGTTCGGGTTTTAAACATCCTTTTCCCTGATTGCCCAGATACAGCACTTTTCCCGCACCCACCCAAATCAAGGAAACAGGTAATAACGCACAAATAAAAGCCGCCATGGAAGGAATATATTCTGACCACACAGTAAATGCAGTAAGAGGAAATATGTATGTAGCAAACACAAAAGCCTTAGGATTAAGCAAAGTGGCAAATAATACTGTGTTAAAATGAACGTTTGCCTCCCCTTTACCTAATGAAAAATGCCAAACTTTAAAAGCCAAATAAGCAATGTATGTCGACGCGCAAAGCTTTAAGGCAACCAACAACCATATAAAAGTTTGAGAAATTGTAGATAAAAATAACCCCCACAAACTAATTGCTGTTAAATAACCAAATGCCTCAGCCAAGATCAGCCTGAGTGTACTAATAAAACCATGTGAATATCCAGATGATACCAGAAGAGTATTTGTTGGTCCCGGCATAATTAAGACCATACTCACCATACTGGCAATGATTATATAATCGTAATAGCTATTCATAGTATCCTCAATGGCTGTTATATATAATAATTAATCATTTGAAGTGTAATAGGAAACTCTCAATACAAACTTCATCATGTGCCTTTATCTCCTTAAATTAATAATCATTAAATTATTATCATTACTCTCACTTAGCAGCGACTATACCCTTCATCCTTCAAGTTGCTGCTTTGTTGGCTGCGTTCACTTACCCTAGTCACATAGTTATCTATGCTCCTAGGGATGCGTTCTCTTGCCGCCGCGCTGCAAATTGAAATCTATTGGGTATAACTGCATCTTTTATTAGAATGTTAATAATCTCAATCTCTCCGATTTAACAAAAAACCAGATAAAAAAACCTGTACAAATATCGGCAACAAAACCAAACAATTGCGACAGGCGATAAATATTTCACGGAATGATCTTTCTAAATTATCAAGCATCTCTAGAGCTGCACTATCGAAACCAGAATCGGTAAACCCTAACCTAAGTATCGATACAGCCGATGCCATCACCATTGTACTACGCCTCCCTTGCGGCGATCTCCTGGCAGGAAATAACGAACAGTATCCCTATTTAGAAAAATGCCAATCTATGAAAGGATTACTATGCAAAAAATATAAATTTCTGTATCGTCTTACGTCACATAAACATGACATTTCTAATCCATATATAACCAATGTTATTTTTATATATCACGAATAAAGTAATCTTTAATAACCGACTATCTTGATTCTAGTTAACAGAATCATAAATTGTAAAGGCCCGCTGAAAAGTTTTTTATAAATTCAGATTCTGGCTCCATCCATTCTCCAGCCAAGCTGAGATTTTCCTGACATAAATCGCAAAATCAAAGGGTTTGGTTGATGATTTTTACCTAAATCATTTTCCTTATAAATAAAGAAAATAAAATAATTCCATTCCTATACTTTGAAATAACCATAAAAATACAATAGATAAAATAACCATGTTCTTGCAAGTAAAATGCCTATACTATAACTAATTAAGTTAAGGTAATATTCACCAATGAATAATTTTCACCTCCTGTTTACTCTTTAAATTTCATCGACTATTTCCAGCACTCATTTCCATTTAATAAAAACAGCCACTAAAATTATTAATATAGCTTCCTTCTACAATACTTAATTAAATCGTTAACGTAGAGACTCCACCCATACTCACGATTTTTAATAATTATATTTTCTTCAACAGCGATAAAAATCAGATTTCTATGATATATCTTTTGAAGATGTTTAATAGCCGTATAATTATATCCCGCTTACTACACGAAACTGCGATAGATTACCAAGATTAATCATATAACCAACAATGAGGCTGAAAATCACACTAAACTATTTGAGTGATAGTAAAGTAAAAAATTATCTTATGCAGAAATCTAAAACCATACAAAACCAATTAAATCAAACGATTAATTTAAAGTTATAACATAATGAAATAGAAAGATAATTTGACAATTTTAAAAAAAACATCATTTTTTTTGTTTAAGCTGTTGAAAAAGATCATATTTTAGTTAATACTCCCCAGCGTCGAGTGATAATAGTCCTACAGAAAAATGAAAATTCCGAGTTATAAAAAATTTGAAGATATTAGAGAAGAGTTATTGCCATCATAATCATAACCGGGATGGCAGTTTTCCTAATTCTATTTCAAAAGAGTTTCTCACTGCATTATAGCCATCATCTTGTAAGAAATTCATTATTGGTATGACTTTTTACTGCACTTTACTGCTTGCAATATTATCATAAAAGTGAGAATCATTATCGATAACACTAAGTTATTTACAGTAAGAGATGATGTTTTCGAGAACAAAAAATAGGCTTCCTTGGACTAAAATTAATATCAGAGATTATTATCAACAAACATGATGATATGCTCGGGGTAAATTCTTGCCTTGAGTAAACACCCAGAGAATAACGAAAACCATTCAAAAGTGGTGATATATGCAAGCTACAGTAAACGAGAAATAAGTATCCAAATGAGTGTAACCTATTCATCACAGAAATATTCAAGGAGATTATAAAAAAATCATTTATTAGTCATGACTTATTCACATCAATCAAAAAAGACAAGAATAGAGGTAAACTCAATTGAGTTTCACACCACTATAAAAATGTCTTCAATTATATAATCAACCATTAAATTATCACTTTGGTTAGATATATAGTTTTATTATATATACCCAATAGATTTCAAATTGCAGCGCGACGGCAAGTGAACGCATCCCCAAGAGCATAGATAACGATGTGACTGGGATAAGTGAAAGCAGCAACTTGAAGGATGAAGGGTATAGACAAAACTAAAACACATCTTTATTAAGGTAAGGAATTTTTAAATGAGAAAGAATTTTATTTGGGCTTCTTTAGTGATGATATTAGGGACTTTTAGCAGTTTCAGTGCATTATCTTATGATGGGAAAATTAAATTTACAGGTCAGATTATTGAAAATGGATGTACTGTAGACACAGGAACAGCAGGAAAAGACATTACCGTAGATTTCGGTAAGTTGTCAAAAAACGTATTCCAAAATAACCTGGGTGAGATTACAACAAATATGGTTGGAAAAAGTAAAAACTTCACTATAAATTTATCTTCTTGTAGTGTTACCGGAAGTCTGGGAATCTTATTCACGGGTACTCCAGATGATGGTAATAAACATTTTTATGCTTCAGGGGTTGATGGGGTAGGTATTAAAATACACAAACAAGGTAATGATACAGCAATAGCCCCAGGAGTAAATGTCGCTGATATCGCTACAATCAATTCAAAAAAAGCAGCTATGAATTTCGTAGCAGAATTAGTTTCAACAAAAACGACTATTGCTACTAATAACATTGATAAAACACTCAATTTCACCATCATATATCCATAATTACCCAATAAACATCTTTAATTAGTAAAGGAGTAAAAATGCTTCGCTTTATTACTCCCTTTTTACTTGTCCTTTTTATAGGACAAGTACAAGCAGGGATTACTTTAGGCGGAACTCGCCTTATCTATAATGGCTCACAAAAAGAAGCCACGATTTCTATCACTAATTCGGATACAGAAAGACCTTATCTTGTTCAATCATGGGTAGATAATATCGATAACAGTCAAAACAAAGTGCCGTTCATTATTACGCCGCCATTGTTTAAGATAGCGAAGGAAAGCGAGCATCAAATTCGAGTTTCATATGTGGGAAATTACCTACCATCGGATCGGGAATCGATATTTTTGCTCAATGTTAATGCAATTCCGGCGGTTGAAAAAAATGACAACAGCAAGATGATCATAACCATCAAAAACATTATCAAACTGATTTATCGCCCAACAGGGCTATCTGATGATGATGCGAATAATGCTATTAATCGTTTGGAAGCATCACATAACACCAATGGTGTTCAATTAACTAATCCCACGGCTTATTACGTTAATCTTAATGAGATGAAAATCGATGGAAAACTAATAGCCAGCCCAGGATTTATTCCGCCTTTGGGTCACAAGGTATTTCCAGCCCAAAGTGGTATAAAAAGCGTGACGCTGACGGCTATCAATGATTACGGTGGCACAACGGAAGAGCGCCAGTTTAATTTCTGATAATATTATCTGATGAGAGTATCGTGAAAAAAGTAATTAGCTTTGCTTTAATAACTTTTTGTTTATCATTGCCAGTACATGCAGAGCTGTACTTTGATATAAATGCATTACAATTATCAGATGAAGACAGAGAAAATATTAATCTGGACAGTTTGGCAAAAACCGATTCCCACATTCCGGGCATCTATAAAGTGAATGTTATCGTCAATCAACAGGATATTGGCATTAAAAACCTATCCTTTATTGACTGTGGTGAAAAACTTTGCCCTGAATTATCTGTCAGCTTACTGAAAGAAATCGGGGTAAAAACAGAAAGCTTCCCTGAATTAGCATCACTTTCTGAACAGGAAATCATTTCTCAACCGGAGAAATATATTAAATATGCATCAGCAGATTTAGATTTAAGCCATCTTACTCTAACGCTGAATTTCCCGCAGGCTGCAATGAAATCACAAATCAGGGGAGATATCTCTCCTGATCAGTGGGATGATGGTTTGCCTATGTTTTTTACCAATTACAATCTAACAGGCATGCAATCCTGGAATAAAAATCAAAGTGAACAAAATCAATACCTGAATTTACGTAGCGGCTTTAATTTAGGTCCGTGGCGCGTTCGCCATAATAGTTACTATAATCATACTGATACGACATCTGAATGGAAATCGCTTAAAGCCTATGCTGAACGAGATATTCGCCCATTAAGGTCCCGCTTAGTATTGGGGGAAACAACAACTGATAGCACGGTGTTTGATAGTTTCAGTTTTAATGGCATTAAACTGATGTCCGATAGCCAAATGTTACCAGATAGCCAGCAAAGTTTTGCACCTGTCGTTCGCGGTATTGCTATGACTCATGCAAGGATAGAAATCCATCAAAAAGATAATCTGATTTATCAGACTTTTGTTCCGCCAGGCGCGTTTGAAATTACCGATATTTATCCCAGCAACTTAAGTGGTGATCTGGAAGTCTCTATTTATGAAGCAAATGGCAAAGTCAGAAAATTTACTCAGCCCTTCTCTGCCTCACCATTGATGATCCGTGAGGGCCAAATAAAATATTCGGTTAATATCGGTAAATTCAGTGGTAATAAACAAGCCAACAAAAAAAGGTTTGTGCAGACAGAAGCTACTTACGGGCTATGGGACAGTACCACAATTTATGGTGGAACAATTGTTTCTTCCGACTATCAAAGTCATGCATTAGGTTTAGGGCATAATCTCGGCTCATTTGGTACTGTATCAATAGATGTCACAAAGGCAGCAACGCGTTTCCCAAATAGAGAAAAGAAAACCGGTCAGTCTTATCAGATACGCTACGATAAAGGTTTCACTGCAACGAATACCACGGTGACACTGGCTGGCTATCGTTACAATACCAATGGTTTTTTTAGTTTTAGCGACGCTAATAATAACGACCAATTTACTGATAATAGCAGAAATAGTGCGCCGAAAAATCATATGCAAATAACCCTAGGACAGAGTTTAGGACAATATGGCAATCTTTCATTATCAGCCTGGCAACAAGATTACTGGCAAGATAAAACCAGCAAAAATCAATCATACATGATGTCTTATAACACCAATATTCATGATATCTCCTTATCATTGAGCTACAATTACCATCGTAATCGTTCAAGTATTAATAACGATCAAACTTTTTCGTTAAATATTAGTGTTCCCTTGGATAAATGGTTGCCATCTGGTCATCACAGTGCAACTGTAGATTATGATACTACTTATAATACAGATGGCGACAGCCAACATACGATGACATTATCTGGCTCTTTACTGGAACAGCAGAATCTAAACTATATGATTTCTCAGAATTACAGCTACGAAAAATCAGAGAAAGAAAAAGAATCAGGTAATTCAGTCAGCTTGTATTATAGAGGATCATATGGTTCAGTAAATGCAGGTTATACCACTAATCATAGAAAAAATAAGCGTATTAATTATGGATTAGAGGGCGCAATTATTGCGCATCCTTATGGTGTTACCCTGGCGCAAAATATTAGCGAAAGCGGTGCTAGTGCCTTAATTCGCGCTCCAGGGGCAGCCAATGCAAAAGTATTAAATAATACTTCTATCAGCACAGACTGGCGAGGATATACCGTTGTTCCCTATATATCGCAATATCGGGAGAATGCTTTATCTCTTGATACCAATACATTTAGTACTGACGTAGATATTGATAACCCAACCACTAAAGTTATTCCAACAAAAGGTGCGTTGGTATTGGCGGATTATTCTATTCGCGTTGGTCATCGAGTATTTTTAACATTACAGCATAACGGTAAAAAACTTCCATTTGGAACGGTAGTCACGGGCCAAAATGGTATCAATGGTATGGTGAATGAAAGAGGAGAAGTCTTTCTCAGTGGTGTTAGTGATACAGTAAAATTAAAGGCTGATTTAGGTGATCAACAAAGCTGTTACATTAACTTTGATAGTAAAAGATACCAAAAAATTAATGGTATCATCCTAGCTTCATTGAATTGTCAATAATTAAAAACAAATCTCAACCGGAATTTATATGAAACACTACTTATGGTTATTCATTACTTCTATACTACTGTTGAACAGCAACAAGTCATTCGCCGAATGTCAATTAAATCCAAACGCCGCCCCTATTTCTTTGTATTTTAATTTAAAAGAATCTGAGAAAAAAATTAACAAAGCGAATAATAAAGACATTAACATAAAAACTTTCAGTGCTGAACAGATAGCCTCAGAGATGGGTATTGATGTAAACGCTCCAATTTTTTCATGTGATGAAGAAAATATACCTCTAATGTTTGGCGACAGCGTTCTTACTGGAAAACCGGGTAATACTGAACATGGCACTGGTGGATTAAAAATAATTGAAGATAAGTTATACTTATATTTTGTTATTTCTGGAGGCAATATTGGTAAAATAGGTTATCCTAAATCAGATGGAACTAACTATTCATATAACCTTGGAACAAGAAAAAAAATCACCTGGAAAGATATAGGAAACGTTAGTATTTATCTTCACAAGAAAGGAGCAATGCATTCAGGAAAATCACTATCTTCCGGAGTCATGTTTAAATTAGCAGCATTAGGAAGCCCAGTACTAAATTTAATTTCAGTAAGGCATTCAAGTACATATAGATTTAAGACCATGGGTTGCATGACAACAACACCATCACCAAAAGTAAACTTCGGTAACGTACAAAGTTCTTTATTTAAAGGAAAAGGAACCACTGCTGGCTATGCTAATTTTGGTATCATCATTCATTGTGTAGAGAATGTTATACCTAAAATTACTTTTTCAGGGAGAGGAATTAAAAACCCTACAGACACTCCAGATAGTGTTATTAGACTCGATAACAGCAACGATGCAAATACAGCACAAGGTGTTGGTGTCCAAATCTTATATCATGGAACACCTGTTTCTCTAGGAAAACCGCTGTTTTTGGATCACACATCACAAGATTCTGGCGATATAGCCCATTTTACTGCCCGATATTACCAAACCAGAAATAAAATAACCGGCGGAACAGCTAATGCCACCGCACATTTTACAATTAAATATGAATGATATTAATATAAACTGTATAGCATTTTCTTATCTGGATAATCAACATGGAACAAACAGTTATACACACCAGTCAAGCCACACTGCCGAAAGATGGTAATGGATTTATCACTCAAATCGAGTATGGAACGGTTATTCAATATCCTCAAGTACATCTCTGGCAGGCTCGTTTTGATCTCTCTTATTATCACGATGAACTGTTCGGGCGATTAAACCTTCCCTTCCCTGCTCAATTAGCCAAAGCCGTCAATAAACGACGGGCTGAATATCTGGCAGCACGTTATTGTGCCCGTCAACTTTTAGCACAATTAGGACAACCAGAGTTTAATTTGATATCTGGCAATGATCGTGCCCCAATCTGGCCACAGGGTATTTGTGGCTCTGTTTCTCATTCAGCGCAACATGCAATTATACTGGCAGCACCGCAAACTAATAACCGATTAATTGGTGTCGATATAGAAACCATTGTCAACCATCAAAATATGGATGAAATGATAAAAATGGTATTGAATGACAGAGAAATACCCTTCCTGAATCATTGTCATTTATCACCTGAGCAGATGTTCACACTGGCATTTTCTGTAAAAGAAAGCCTGTTTAAAGCGCTCTATCCACATGTAAAACGCTTTTTTGGTTTCGAAGCAGCCGAAATTATTACCTTATCTCTCGAAAACAACGAGATAATATTACAGTTGCAGGAAACACTCACCAATAACTATCCAGCAGGTACAATATTCCGTGGACAATTTATTATCTACCCACAGGAAATATTGACGCTCATTATTCAGTAGCCCAGACCCGTACAGAGTGGTTATTTATCTCAGATTTTTTACCTGGATAAATAGCCTTAGTCCGTGTAGATATCCATGCTCGTTACGAATCTGACCTCTCTGATTATCACCCCAAATTAATATAATATTGAAATCCAATGGATAAATTTGGCATTATTAGAGGTTAATATGAACCTATGCCATTGTACGTCATCATTTGAAACGAATTTGGTGTGATCCGTAAACAAAGAGCTAGCTTAATGTCTATCAAAGAAACACGATGACTCGATTACGTAGTATAAAAGCACGATAAACAAGAAACACGAATTAACCCTAAAAAAACCCAACTTTTCAGCTAATAGGATTAGTCTTAAGGTAAATCACCTAAAGTATTCTATGATTTAAATCACACTTTTTTAAATTAAACAGAAATCCATCTATCAAATATCCAAGACACTTTAAATTTTTTATTATATTCTCCTAGTTATATATTAATCGGATGAAAGTATTGGTGACCGCTCTTTATCCTCCCTGGGCAGCGGACCCGATAATCCGGCATCACGATATTGACGGACTTTCCCGGTCTGGCTTCTTTACCCCCTTGATGAGTTATCACTCACGTAGCAGAGCGTCGCCGGGCTGACAATGCCGTGCATGAAACCCTTCAGTAATAATCAGGAGCCCTTTATATATGTCATTCCAGAAAACATCCGCCGGGTTGCCCAGTGCGCTAAAGCAACTCGCTGACCGATTCAGTACCCAGAGCGCCGGGGGCTTACAGTTCACCCTCACTGCCGGCGGCTTACCGCCTCACACCTTTGTCGTTGCCGCTTTTTCATTAAATGAAGCCTTTTCCATCCCGTTCAGCCTTGACGTCAGCTTAGCCAGTGCCGACCCAGCGATTGATTTTACCGCCGTCCTCGATAAACGTGCCACCCTGTCCATCCTGCGCGAAGGGAAAGTCCAACGCACCGTCACCGGCATGGTCGCCAGCTTTGTTCAGGGCAATACCGGTAAGCATCAGACCCGTTACGAAATGACTATCCGTCCTGATATGTGGCGCACCACCCTGCGCCAGAATTCCCGCATCTTTCAACAGCAGGATATCAAAACTATCATTACCACCCTGCTCAAAGAAAGCGGGGTCCAGGATGTCATTTTCAGTCTGCGTTATCCGCACCCGGAGCGAGAGTTTTGTGTCCAGTACCGTGAAACCGATTTTGATTTTCTGCAACGGCTGACTGCGGAAGAGGGCATCTTTTATTTCTTCGAGTTCGACGGCAACAAAAACACCCTAGTGTTTGCTGACGATGCCGGCTCTATTGCCAAAGGGCCAGTTCTGCCTTATCACCCGGAGGACGCGGCCCAAGCCCAACAGTTGTGTATCACCGCCTTGACCCGCAGTGCTCAGGTGCGTCCGGCTGCCGTCGAACTCAAGGATTACACCTTTAAAAATCCAGCCTGGGCCGCCGAGTTTCGCCAGCAAATGCGCGAAACCGACCTCCAGTATACCGGCTATGAACACTTTGATTTTCCCGGGCGCTTCAAAGATGAGCAACATGGCGCTGATTTCACCCGCTACCGGCTGGAAGCCCTGCGCAGCAATGCTCTGATGGGGTACGGAGACAGTAACGATGCGGCCATGCAACCGGGCGTGTTGTTTACCCTGACCAACCATCCGCGTCATGACCTCAACCGGCTCTGGCAACTGGTCAGTGTGGCGCATACCGGCAGCCAACCACAGGCGCTGGAACAGGCTGGCGGTGAGTCGGGCACCGTCATGAGTAACCACTTCACCTTTATCCCTTATGACCAGCACTGGCGGCCAGCTCTCCGGCCCAAACCGGTGATGGACGGCCCGCAGATTGCCAAAGTGGTTGGCCCGGAAGGGGAAGAAATCTTCTGCGACCAGTATGGCCGTATCCGGTTACAGTTTTTGTGGGACCGTTACGGCCAGAGTAACGACCGCAGTTCCTGCTGGATACGAGTGACCCAGCCGTGGGCCGGTCAGGGCTGGGGCATGCTGGCTATCCCGCGTATCGGTCAGGAAGTGGTGGTGGATTTCCTGCATGGTGACCCGGACCAGCCAATAGTCACCGGGCGGACCTATCATGCCAGTAACATTCCGCCGGGAACCCTACCAGGCAGTAAAACCCAGATGGCCTTCCGTTCAAAAACCCATAAGGGAGAAGGCTATAACGAACTGCGCTTTGAAGATGCCAAAGGCAGTGAAGAGCTGGCGTTGCACGCCCAGCGCGATATGAATACCGTGGTGCTCAATAACCGCGAAACCCGGGTAATGAACGACCACACCGAAAGCATCGGCCATAATCAGGTGCTGTCGATTAGAAATGACCGCCATAAAGAGGTGACGGGCAATGAAGTCAGTGCCATCACCGGCCTGCGTCAGGTCACGGTAGAAAAAGACAGCCTGCTGAACGTGAAAAATAACATTCAAATACATTCCCAGGCTGGTGGTATCGAAATTGCCACAGCCGGAGGCAGCATTACCATCGACAGTGCCGGCAATATCAGCATTCAGGGACTGAATATCACCATCAACGGCAAACAGGTCAATGTGAACTGACCGGTATTGACGCTCAGCAACTTAATTTAATGCATGACCTTAACTAATAACGGAAAAAAGCATGGAAAACACAGTGTATCAGATGAATGAAGGCACCCTGACTATCCCGGACAACTGGCGGGATGAGTCCATGCATGTCTTTGTACTGCCGGATGACAGCGGCATTAATCTGGTGGTCAGCCGCACACCGGTCCCCCTTGGCGTGGATAATAACACTTACTATGAACAGACTCTGGAACAGTTCCGCACCCACCTGCCCGGTTACCAAGAGCACCAGCGCAGCGAAATCCCCCTCAGCCAGCAACCAGCCCGCCGTCTGGATTACCAGTGGAAAAGCCCGGAAGGCGATATGTACCAGACCGTGGTACTGCAAATCCGGGGCACACAGCTGCTGACCTTCAACCTGACCTCTCCTGCGCCTTTTGAAGCCGGTCAGCGTGATACCCTGCTGGCAGTTATCAGCAGCTTTCAAGCAGCCTGACCCGGCAGGAGGCACAACATGTCACTTGGTGATGAAATTGTCACCCGGATTGCCCGGGTCGGTGCCCGACACGCTGCACCCGTTTCCCCTCCTCAAGGGACGCCCGGCCCGGCAGCTGCCCGTGAGGGCGACCCGATTAAACATGCCAGCTTCCTCGGCGCGCTGGCCGGTGCCATTACCGGCGCTCTGATTAGTGCTACGGTCTTTGCCGTAGCCGCTGCGGTGGTGGTGGGTACCGGTGGCTTAGCCACCGTTGCGGTGATTGCATTGGGCACTGCCGGCACACTGGCTCTGGGGAATGTTATCAGTGCCGCCAGTTCTGCGGTCACCCGCATGGTAGACAGTATTGGCCCGCCCGACGGCAAAATAATAAACGGCTCGCCAGATGTGTCCATTGAAGGCAAACCGGCAGCCAGAGCCACAGCCGATACTGCCGCCTGTACGAAACACCCTGCTCCGCCCCTGATTGCTCAGGGCAGTGAAACGGTGTTCATCAACGGCTACCCGGCAGCCCGGGTGGATGACAAACTGGTCTGCGGCTCCACCATCAAATCCGGTGCCAAAACCGTGTTTATCGGCTCCGGTCAGGGCACCTATCTGGACATTGAGGAAGAGTTCTCCGCTTGGGAGCGGGCGATTCTGATAGCTGTGGAATTTCTGGCACCACCATCCCGGGGCGCCATTAAGGGCATCGGTAAACTGTTCACTAAAGCGGGTCGTAAAACGGTGCTGAACGGGGCAAAAGCCGGCGCCCGGCATGCCGGAAAAATCGTGTCGATGGGTACGATTTCCTGTGCCAAAACCGCCTTTAAAGAAACGCAGGGCGCGAAACGTTACTTGGAAGCAACTAAAAAATTCTTCACCGGCGACCCGATTGACGTTACCACCGGCCAGCTGTTTGACCAGCGTACCGATATCGCGCTCGGCCAGACCCTGCCGCTGGTGTTTTTACGCAGCTGGGTCCCCGGGGAACAGGGCTTACTGGGACCGGGCTGGACTGACAGCTTTTCCGAATGCATCCGGGTCACCGGCGACCGGGTGGAAATCAGCACCACCGAAGGGGCTTCACTCTATTTTGCTTTACCTGCCACCTGTACCCACAGTATCAACCCCGACCACCCGGATTTTACCCTGAGCCGGGGCCAATCTGGGTATATCCTCCGCCACCGCGATTCCCCGGTACAAAAATATTTTGCCCTGCCTGCACCGGCTTCTGACGACGACACCCAGAGCTGGCTGCTGACTGAACACCGGGACGTGTATGATAACCAGCTGCGTTTTGTCTATAACAACCGCTATCAGCTGACAGAAGTCATCCACAGTGACGGACCAGTGCTGACACTGCGTTACAACCTGAGCGGACAGCTGACGGAGATTCTCCGCACCGATGAAGGGTTGCAGGAAGTGATGGCCCGGTATCGCTACCATGATAATGGCCGGCTGGCGGAAGCGGACAGTACCCAGCAATTCCACCTGTACTATGAATACAACGCGCAGGGCCTGATAAGCCGCTGGTCTGACGGCGACCAGACTTGGGTGGATTACCGCTACGATAAACAGGGGCGCTGTACTGACAGTGTAGGGTCTGGAGGCTTCTATCCTGTCCACCTGGACTATGCTCCCGGCCTCACCCGCTCTACCACACCACAGGGGCACACCACTACTTGGCATTACAATGACCAGCATCAGGTCACTGAAGTTCACACTCCTGGCGGCGGTATCACCCGCTATGACTACGATAACTGGGGCAATCTGATACAACAGACGTTGCCGATGGGAGAAACTCTGACCCTAACCTACCTGGCCGATACCGGTCGGGTGACTTCACTTACTGATGCGACCGGGGCAGTCTGGCAATACAGCTATGATGCGGACACCCTGCAACTGACCGGTATGACTGACCCACTGCAACGCACCTGGCTACAACTGTATGATGAGCTGGGCCAGCCGAAAGGATTTATTGCCCCAGACGGTCGGAAAACCACCCTGACCCGTAATGCTTTCGGGCTGGTGACAGCGGAAGAAGACACCGACGGTAACCGCCGTACTCAGGAATATGATACCCATCAGCGGCTGGTAAGACTGTTTGATGAAGAGAACCGCACCATCAGCCTCGGCTATGACAGTCAGGACCGGCTGCGCAGCTTGACCGCCGCTGGAGCGCTGTGGCGCTGGCGTTACGACCGACATCACCGGGTGGCCGCCAGCGACCGGCCCGATAACAATCTGGAACACTTTCACCATGACCGGCACGGTAACCTGACCCGCTGGACTGATGCTCTCGGAATAGACTGGCTGGTGGAGTACGGGCCGTTTGACCTACCGATAGCACGTGTTGATGGTGAGGGGCACCGCTGGCAGTACCGCTATGATGCGGATACTCTGCAACTGACTCAGGTGATAAACCCACAGGGCGAAAACTACACGTACATTCTCGATGCGGATGGCCGGGTGGTCACTGAGCAGGATTATGCCGGCACCCGCTGGCACTACCGTTATAACTTATCGGGCAACTGCATTGAGAAACGGGACGGAGAAGAAACGGTTATCCGCTATGACTATGATGCGGCACACCGGCTGACTGCCCTGCACACCCCGGAAGGCACCACGCATTATCATTACGATATTGTGGGACGGCTGCTGACAGTTGAGTCACCGGATAACACCCTGTCTTTTGAATATGATGAACAAGACCGGATAGTCCGGGAAATCCAGCCATACGGGGAAATTCAACGCCACTACCCAGATAACCGCACGGTGGAACGACAGCTGCTGACCGGAGAAACCGACCCCGCAGAAGGACCGTCCCGGTTCACCGGACAGACTCACCCGAAACACTGGCAGAGCCGGATGCAAGTCAACCGGGCCGGGGAACTGACCGGGTTAACGCTGGAGGGGCAACTGCCTCTGACCGTGGAACGGGACGACGCCGGACGGGAAACAGGCCGTTACACCGAAAGCGGTTTCATCCTGCGCCAGCAATATAACCTGATGGGCCAATTAACGGCACAACGTGCCGGCTATAACCCACATTTTTTCCGGCAGACTGACTTGGCGGATATTCCTGACCCCACCTTTGCGGGTCTGGTGCGTCAGTATGAATATGATGCCACACTGAACCTGACAGCCGCCAATGATGACGGACAGCAGTTACGCTACCTCCTCAACGGCAACGGCCAGGTGATGTCGGTCGGTGACGGACGGAATTTACGTGAACACTATCAGTATGATGCAAGCGGTTACCCGTCACGGCGGTTCGACGGGGTGCAGGAGATTATGGGGGAAACGCTATACCAGGAAGGTCACCGCCTGAACTGGATTGACTCGCACCGGTTTGTCTACGACCGGGCTGGTCGTATGAAAGAGAAACAGCGTTTAGAAGAAGGTTACCGTCCAGCACTGACCCGATACCGCTGGAACAGCCAGAATCAGCTGACGGGCCTCATCACCCCGGACGGTATCCGGTGGGAATATCGCTATGATACCTTTGGACGGCGGATCGAAAAATGCTGTATCCAAACCGGTAAACTGACTACGTATGTGTGGGACGGCGACGTGCCGGCGGAAATCCGCGAGTATCAGCACGGCCGGCTGAAAATGATCCGCCATCTGGTGTTTGACGGCTGGGAACTGGTGGCGCAGCAGACGCAGGCGTTTACGCTTAATC
>NZ_LJCS01000014.1:0-78143 GCF_001280945.1 Photorhabdus heterorhabditis
GAAATCATAGCTGTCAATTTATGTGGCAGTTGATTAATTATGTTGATGCCTTTTTGGCATCGTTTTCATCACAGCAAAAACCAGGAAGACAAAGAATGGGTGTAGCACTATTATGAAACCTTATTTAGGTCATTACATATAATATTGATTAACTTATTCATTGTGAAATTAGATTTATTTACATAGTTAAACACTGATGACATGAATAGAATGAGGCAGCGACCGGATACTATCTGTTTAACTAAATAGGTTGCAAATATTAGCTCTATTTTTTTGCCAAACATAAAGGCAAGGAAAGTTATGACTAAAATTTTGTCTGTCTTTTTTACTGCCATGTTTTATATACTGTTCAGCTTTGAGTTTTGTTTTACTATAATCATTAAATGTATAAAATTCTATTTTTGTCTGTTTCTTTTTCTACAAAGTTATATGCTGCATGCTGTGACAAATGATGTATTGAATATTTAATTAATTGTTTTGCGACTAAACAAACGTTTTATTATGACAGAGGCGTCTTTAAACAATTATAATAAGGATTTCGGTTCAACGATATCCTCATATCCTCAGATTTTTGGAAATAATTCACTATTTATTTTATCTATAATCTTAAAATTTATATTCCATTGTTTAAGTATCTAATATAGGTGAGAACCTATAAAAATAAAATCTTTGAGCGCGATAGCTAACATATATTTTTCTTATTTCCTCATTAGTTTATATACCTTGGATAGTAGTGATGCTGGGAGTATTCTAATAGAACTTCGTAATAAAAAGGTGAAGTAAGACGAAGAAAAATTATCTATATTTTTTTCTATCTTTAATTTTGCTAGTTGGAATTCACTTTTAATATAAGGAATGCCTCGTCTTCTTTCTATCATGGAGTTCCCTCCTCTTATTTTTAGTAATCTATCTGGTATATTAGCGACCTTGTATCCATTCGATATTATACGTATCCATAAATTATAATCTTCCATAAAAAGATGATGTTGATAACTGCCTGACTTAATAATAACACTTTTCTTAAAGATGACACTCATATGGTTGAATGGATTTCGTTTTTTTATAAATTTAAGAATGTCATTATGATATAGTGCAAGTGATTTTTCATTGGTAATAACTGACATATTTTCATTGTATTCAGTTACATTTGATCCTAAGACTGAAATATCTGGGTTTTTCAGCATATAATCAATTTGTTTTTCAAATCTATTAGGCATACAAATGTCATCAGTATCCATTCTGGCTATTAACTCGTTGTGGCAATGTTCTAACCCAATATTTAAAGCTTTTCCTAACCCTATATTATTTTCTAGGGGGACAATAGTAAGAGGTAATATATTTCTCCATTTTTCTATTATATTTGATAATTCAGAATCTATTGGGCCATCAAGTACTAATATTATTTCTTGTGGTTTTCTTGTTTGTTTTAATAAACTATAGAAACATTCATTAAGATAGTTGGCCTTTTCTTTATAATATAAAGACATTAGAACAGAAAACTTCATGATTAATGATATACCTATCTAGGTTAATTGGAGATTGCTATTTATGTGCGTTTCTATATTTTTTGGATATTAGTAAATACGATAATAATCTATAAATGAAGAAATATATTACTAATGATTTAACTAAATAAAATCCAAGAGAATTATCTTTTTTTACTGTAATTACTATAAATAAAACTAAAATCAATATGGTGTAGAAAAAAACTCTAAACATATCAGAATTCAATCTAAATCTTTCAGTGAATAAATTAAATCTAGGTTTTGTGGAAAATTCTATAGTCACAGCCAATGGATAAATAAACCAAAGTAATATAGCATAGTCAATACTTATTGTAAGAAATACTAGACCAAAATAACGAAGATACACGAGAGAGCTATAAAGAATTATGCTAAATCTATTTCTTATATAATTATATAAGAAATAGATTATTTGTATAAATGCTGCTGCTAGAATCAAAGATAAGCTAAAAGGAAAATTACACCAATAGATATAAATTAAACATATCATTAATAATGAATATCTAATAGAATAAATGGCTAATTTGTTTTTTTCATAGAATAAAAATTCTGAACCATTTAATCGTAATGTTGGATTTTTTTCTTTTTTTGTTAACTCGCAATCATTTGTAATATATCCGATCTCATAGCTTGAATATATTATTATTATTCCCAGAATAAATCCTAAAAAAGATCTTATGTCATAGCTAAATAGTATAAAGTATGATAAAAAAACAGGGATTAAATAGGTGGTTACCCAAGCCAAGCGACTTGTATTTGTTTTCAATCTAGTTTTAAAAGTATAGAGGAAAGGAATAAATAAAAATATCATATGATTATTTCTACATTTAAATTGTGTTTTTGCCAAAAGGGTAAATCTTTTTTTCTGGAAACTATAGTATATTTGGATGCTTTTTTTATTAAAGCTAGATCGCTTTTATTATCTGTAATTACCCAATAGACATTTTCAAAGAGTTTATCTTTTTGTCCTAAGAGATCATTCTTTATTTTTCCTGTGCAGTATTCTCTAGAAAAAATAAGATTTGTGGCATGATGTTCTTCTATCTCTAAAGTACATGATACTTCTTTTATTATTATATCCAAACTTGCAGAACATATTATAATATCAGCTTTATTGAGCTTGTCTAAAAGGCTATGTGTCTGAGAGATCTTCTGGTGAAATAAAATATTTTTGACAAAATAGTGGGTTTCTTTGTTTAACTTACTGATAGTGAATCCTTTAAGTAGTTTTATATATAAGGATCGATATATATCTATATTTATAATTCTTCCTAGAATAATAAGGAAATATTTAGCAAGGTATGTCTTTAGTATTTTTCTCTTTATTACATGTTTATTTTCTTTTCCTAATAAATAATCTATGAAATCAAAGGTGGTATTTGAGTGATATAGGGTTCCACATACATCTAGTATTATTTTCATGCTCTTCTAGGCTTTTTAATTGCGCGAATAAATAGAGAAAATGTTAATAGGGTGGAGAAAACAACTATAGTATCTATAACAAATGCAATTCCAATCGTAGGGAATAATAAAATAGTGAGTGAACGTATATATAATGTTAAGATAATTATACTATATAAAGGATTAGAATGATTGTTTAGATTGGATTTTATTTTTATAAGTTTGCCTAATAACCATCCCAATACAATCACAAATATAATATCGAATGGCTTAGGGAAAAATTTATAAGCCAATAAATCAAAATGGTCTATTGAACCACCTGCATAAGCATCAGGAAACCAATACAACCATATCAATCTACCAATGCTTTGATTTGTATAGTCATAATTAAAAAGGTAGTTAGTAATTCCATTTCCTAATATAGGCCCTATAAATTGTAAATATAATTCTGTATTAGTGGTATTAATTCTATTGATTAGATCATATGGAAGAGATAAATAATACATGTCACCATTAGCTATAATTCTAAGGATAAATAGTTCTAATTGTATTGGCACTCCTGGTAAATATTGTGAGGTTATGTATCCACTTGCGTTTGATTGTAGAGTAAGGAAAAGCATGACAGGTAAAAATGAAAGTATGATAAGACATGTGAATTTTATATAAGTATTAGGTTTTATTTTGTAGATAGAATAAGTTTTAATAGAAATAAATAAAGCTAGAACCTGCTCGATTAAAACAATTTTTGCACCAGAAATCAAGCATGAATATAGTAAGAAGAATAATGTAAATATAGAAAGTAATGTTTTCTTCCTATTTGTGGATAGTTTAATTCCTAGTCCGATGCAAATCATGATACGAAGAGTATCTAATATTCTATAAAATACTCCCAATCCTTTATTAGCTTCAAATCTAGATAGAAAAAAAGTGGTAATAGAAATATTGTATATATATATAAATGAAATTACTAAATAAATAGTAATAGATAGTAATAGAAATTTATCTATATTATATTTTCTAAATGATGATTGTCTAAATAAATTTAAATTAATTAAATTTTTTGCTCTAAAAGATATATTTATTGAAATTATTAATATGGCGGCATAAAGAAATATGACGCTAAATATTTCAATAGATATATAATTATGCATATAAAGTATTAAAACTACAGCATATGATGTAGAAAATGTGAAGTGATAGTATAGATAGATAGGGTCTAATATATTCACAGCTAATTTTTTTATGGAAATAAATATAACTATAAATATAATGATAGTATATGTTATATATTCCAAGATATTATGGAATACAAAATTCAAGAAAGCACTAGGTTCCATAATCAATTTCTATTGATATTTTTTCATTATAAATTTGGGTAAAAAAGTCTTTATCGTGGCTCTTGTCCCTTTTTTTGTAAATAGTAAGTATGGATCTTTTTTAAAGGCTAAGAATAGATATTTAATAGAATTGAAAAATTCAAATGGAGCATAATCCATACTAATTGATAATAATATATTTGCTTTAGCTTTTTTATATATAGGTAAATTTTTGTATCTTTTTAGTATGAGGATTTTTTCTTTCATTATAGAGAGATTCTTTGATGTGTTAGTATCATGTCGTCTATAAGATGCTAATATATCAGGAAGTCTTGCTATATAGTAATTTCTTTCCTCAGTAAGTCTTAAGTACATATACCAATCTTCAATTTTTAATTTTTCATCAAAAGATATATTTTGAAGAGCTTTTTTTCTAATGAATTGAGTTGCTGCTGGCAATATAAAGTTGTAGCAGATAATATCCTCGAAATAATATTTCGCCAACGGCATTGTCTTTTTTCTATATATATGATTGCATTGGTCAATAAGTTCGATACTACCAAAAACAGCGGAACAATCATTATTTCTTTCCATGAAGTAAACCTGCTTAGATACTTTGTCTTTTTTTATTAGGTCATCAGAAGCAAGGCCAGCAAAATATTTACCTTTGGACCATATTAGGGCTTCGTTTAAGGTAGATGATAGCCCTCTGTTTTCTCTATCTATATATATAAATCGATTAAATCGAGCTTGACATTTTGATTCTAGCTCTTTAATTGCAATAGATGAGTTATCAGTAGAGCCGTCATTTATAATTATTAATTCAATGTTCTTATAGTCTTGATATATTATGCTTTTTATTGCATTTGCTACATATTCTTCATGATTGTAAACAGGGATACAATAAGTAACTAAAGGTAAAGATTCTAAATGAAAATTTAATTGATTACTCAAATTAAGTTCCTTATCCTAATTTTTTAAAGAAAATTAACATAGTTATTAAATACAGTACGTAATTTAGACAGTAAGCGTAACCCATACCAATTAATCCATAGTTGTTAACGAATGAATATGAAAGGAGAATAAACGATATCCCAAATATAATTTCTGTTATTATAAATGATTTAACCATAGCTTTAGCCAGCATTAAATAGGCTAATAGCCATGATGCTATCTTAAAGACATCACCTATAACTTGCCATAAAAATAAATCTCTCATAGGTGTGAAGTTTTGAGTAAATAATATAGTAATAATTATATCTCGGAAAAGATATATTAGTAGGGCACAAATTGTCACTATTGGGATGATGAGCCTATAACCTTGTGTTATCTCTTTTTTTAGTTCTTTATTATTAGTAATTTCAGATAATCTTGGCAAATAATAAGTACTTAAAGCAGTAGTAACTACCATAAGATACATAGTCGAAATATACCAAATACCTTGCCAATACCCTGCTTGATCCCAACCAAGTGTTGTACCTAGATAATTCCGAATAATTAAGTGAGATACAGGAACCATAATGGCAGAAGTTATAGCCATAGCTGAATAGCCCATTAATTTTTTTGCGATCGGGCGGTTAAATGGTTTAATGAAATTTTCCCATTTTATTATAGGATGTTTTCTTAGTAAGAATAGCGTTACGAGTAATATAATTGATTGATGTGTAGCTAACGCGATTAGTGCTCCATTTAATTTGAAGGCAATAATTAAGATACTAGTAAGCACCAATGCATAAATACTTTGAATTATATTTATCTTTATGTATGTTTGAATTTCTTTTAAACCATTTAATATGGATAATAGTAATCCATTTAAGACAAATAATACTATAGTAAAGCCAAAAATAATAAATACATATTGATATTTTATATCTAGTAAGATCTCTTTAGCCGCGGTTTGTGACAATAGTATTAACAGTATTCCTACTATAATCGATGTTATAAGGCTAATTTTAGCTGCGGTACTGAAAAGAGCAGGTGTTTTAGAATCGTTTGGTCCATATTCAGCAGTGTATTTTACAACACCATTATTGATTGCACCTTGCGCTGCTATCATAATGAGTTGACTAAGACTTTGAAATTGCCCGATTAATGCTAATCCAGCTGGGCCAATATAAAGTGACACGGCTTTATTAATAACTAGCCCAGCTAGCATTTTGAATGCAGTCGCTATTAGACTTAATATTGATGTCTTGAAAAGAGTCATTATTCTTACTTATTTAATATTAAAATTATTACAAGCAGTGATGACTTTTTCTGCGTCTTCTTTTGTTATAGTTGGTCCAATTGGTAAGCTTAATACTTGTTGATGAATTTTTTCAGTAATAGGGAAATTTAATGTATTCCATTCTGAATACGCTTTTTGTTTATGAGGAGGGATAGGATAATGAATCAACGTTTGGATACCATTTTCAAAAAGATGTTGTTGAAGCTTATCGCGGTGTGGACAATTAATTGCAAACAAATGCCAAACATGGTTTTCTGGATGGAGTGCATTTTGTTCAATGGTGATAGGTAATTTTATGTATGGATTATTGATATTCTCTAAATAATGCTTTGCAATGCTACGTCGATATTCTGTTTCGATATTTAGGTATTTTAATTTCACAGAGAGAAACGCAGCTTGAAGCTCATCTAATCGACTGTTAATGCCTTGATAAATATTTTTATACTTTTCATGTGAGCCGTAATTACGTAATGCTTTTATCGTGGTTGTTAATTCTTCATCGTTTGTTGTAATTGCACCTGCATCACCCAAAGCACCAAGGTTTTTTCCTGGATAAAAACTAAATCCTGATGCATTACCCCAGCTGCCGGCTTTTTTATCCGCTATTTCAGCTCCATGCGCTTGTGCACTATCTTCTAGTACTAATAGATTATATTCATTGGCAATCTTCATGATTTCAGGCATTGGTGAGATTTGACCATACAAATGCACGGGCAAAATAACTTTTGTTTTTTCTGTGATTGCAGATATAATATTATTAGGGCTTAAGTTATATGTATTTTGATCTGGCTCAATGAGAACGGGCTTTAAATTATTTTCTGTAATCGCTAATACTGATGCGATATAAGTATTAGCAGGTACAATAACTTCATCACCATCTTTGATTTTACCTAATTCTTTCCATGCTCTGAGGACTAGTATTAAAGCATCTAAGCCATTAGCGACACCGATCGAATGTTTTGTGCCACAATACTCTGCAAATTCTTTTTCAAAACATTCTAACTCTTTCCCCATTATGTACCAGCCTGAATCAACTACTCTGGAATATGCTTCTTTTAATTCTTCTTTATGTTTTAAGTTTATTGATTTTAAATCGAGAAAACTGACCATATTTTATATATTCCTTTTCATATTACTAGATAACATTATACTATGGTTTTTATTAATCGGTCATTTTTGTTTTTATCATAAATTTATCGTAGTCACGTATATAGTCGGATTCATCATAAACATCATCAGCTAATACCATTAAGATACAATCTTCTGAGAAGTCATGCATTTCATGCCATGCCATTGGGTCGATTAGGATACCGCTATGGGATGTATCTAATACAATTTCTTCTCTTTTTTTTCCGTCGTCTAATATAAAACGGCAATTACCGCTCATGCAGATTGCAATTTGCTTTAGCTTTTTATGGGCATGGAATCCCCTTGCAACACCAGATTTAGTTCCAAAAATGTAATAAACTCTCTTTATTTCAAAAGGAATGTTTTTGTTTCCTTCTAATGAAATTAGCTGTCCTCTTTCATCGCCAAGAATTTTAAAATCAATTAGTTTTATTAAGCTCATATCTTCCTCTGAATAAGAGATTGTAAATATTTTCCATATCCGTTTTTTGACATAGTGTTAGCAGCTTTGGCGATATCATTTTCATTCAGCCAACCGTTACGCCATGCAATCTCTTCTAAGCAAGCAATTTTAAACCCTTGGCGTTTTTCAATGGTTTCAACAAAGGTGGCGGCTTCTAGTAAGCTGTCATGGGTGCCTGTATCCAGCCACGCAAAACCACGACCAAGGAGTTCTACATTTAAAGAATTATTATCAAGATACATCTGGTTAATTGATGTGATTTCTAATTCACCACGATCTGATGGAGTGACTTTCTTTGCGAAATCAACGACCCGATTGTCATAGAAGTAAAGACCGGTGACAGCATAATCAGATTTGGGTTTTTTAGGTTTTTCTTCAATAGAAATTGCTTTCATCTGGTCATCGAATTCAACAATTCCAAAACGTTCAGGGTCTTTTACTTGATAACCGAAGATGGTAGCTCCAGTTTTTTGGGAAGATGCTTTTTGTAGTTTTGGTGAGAAAGCTTGCCCCCAGAAGATATTGTCTCCTAAAACTAAACAGACTGAGTCATCACCAATGAAATCTTCACCGATAATGAATGCTTGGGCCAGTCCTTCAGGTTTATCTTGAGTTGCGTAACTTATCTTTATTCCTAAGTTATTTCCGTCATTCAAAAGGCGCTTGAAGTTTATTTGATCTTCAGGAGTTGTAATAATAAGAATGTCTTTGATTCCTGCTAGCATCAGTACTGATAGTGGATAATAGATCATTGGCTTATCATATACTGGGAGGAGCTGTTTAGATACACCTATTGTTATAGGATATAATCTGGTGCCGGAGCCACCGGCTAAAATGATGCCTTTCATATTAATTTTAATTTGACCAAATAATTCATGTTTTTTCTGAATCTAAATTAATTTTACGATAATTATTAAACGAAGTTATTTAATGGTTTTTTCTTAACATATAGGGATTTTCCTGTGTATAGAAACGGAAAATTTGAACTAATGTATAAGTACCATTAAACAAAGCTACCGCACTAGGTTGTTGGCTCCCAGAACGCCTGCAAAATTCGGTAATCTTACCTATTGTACTGATTTTCCAGTACTTTTGTCTGTCGTAACAAAAAGTAATGGGGGATAAGATTTTGTAACTCGTTGGGGGGAGACTAAACTGTAAATTCTGTCTGGTCAAGCTTAACAAGCCACTTGTTTAACTAATTGGTAGAATACGGTTAGCTGAGATCTGTATTATCGCCTATGAAGTGGTAGTTAGATTCGTTAATAACGTCTATGATGCCTTATTTTTCAAAGAGTTTTATTCTATTCCATTAGTTTCGTAGGGAGTATTTCAGTTTTACATTCGTTTTTTTAGATTGGTAACTTTCTTCTTGATATCCATCCGATAATAAGGAATTGATATTGTTAAAAAAATGATATTTCTAATTCTGTAATCCGTGATCTTTGGAGGTGTCGGTGAATCTATCCGTGATTGTTATCTAAATGTTAGAGAATGGGGGAGGGATTGATGTAGGTTATGTTATTGATAGCCAGTAAAGTTTAGTGGTTTTTTAATCGTAGGATTAAAATGAACTTAAGCTGCTTCGAATAGAATCGCATTCATTTAAGTGTCAAAATTAATTTTTTGATATTACGTGGATTTACAGCAGTTAGGAATGAACCGATTGAGACTCCTACACACAGGAGTAATAGCTTTATAGAGATGGGTTCATCTACCAGTAGACATGCAAAAATTACTGCCCAGATAGCGTAAGTAATATTTAAACTCATCGCGCGGATGGGCTGGAGCATGCTGATTGCTTTGTAGTAGAAGAGGTACGATAGGGTGGCTACCAGGGAAGTGAAAAATAATAAGGAGTATAGTTCTATGTTTGAGAAGATATGTACAACACCAGGAAAAGAGTGAATTAATAATATGATGATAATTAAATAGCCCACAGAGGATGATAATTGCCTGATAAAATAAGCAATGTCAGCAGGGATGTCTTTATTCATTCCATAAGAGCTAATAACAATTTCGGAACTCCAGCCTAGTGCACATATAAAAGCGAAAAGAAAGCCTATCCAACCAGATGTTGTCTGTGTTGATGCTGAGTAACCGAGTATCATGGTGCATACAACAGCTAATATTAATCCCAATATTCCGATAAGGTGAATGCGATCTTTAAGTAGGAAAAAAGAAGTTAATGCGCCAATAGCAGGGTAGGTTGCTGAAATAGTTGCTGTGTAGCTAATGCCAATGTATTGAATGGCTAAAATATAACAAGACATGCCTATTGGGCCACCAAATATAGCCGCCAGTATAATTATTCCATTTTTCTTGTTCTTGGGAATAAGGCGTATTGCTTGGTATTTTCCTTTGACGATAAGATATATAAACATATATCCACATGAGATTGTGTCATTCAGAAAGGCAAGTACAATGGGAATGAGCAGATAGGAGGAAAGAACGGTATCTTCTAATAATAAGGCTAAAAGTACACCGCTTAGCCCCCAGAAGACACCAGAGGACAGTCCATAGGCATTGGCTGTTATTTTACGATCGATGAATATAGCCATTTGGGTACTGTTCCGTTAATTTTTTGGTTTGTGTTAGGCGATTAAATCCAATAATTTATATATACCCGTCATCTTTCAAGCTGCTGCTTTGTTGGCTACGTTCACTTACCCCAGTCACATAGTTATCTATGCTCCTGGGGATGCGTTCTCTTGCCGCCGCACTGCAACTTGAAATCTATTGGGTATATGTTTCACCATTTTTTATGAAAACAACCACTTATTCCTTTGAAATCCATAGGGTATAGATACTATTTTAAAAGGTCGTAAATATAGTCTTTAGGGTGAAAATCAATAGGTGCATTAATAAGAATTTTCCTGATATTCTCAAAATCATAATTTTCACAAGATATTCTTAGATCATTTAATAGTGGGTTTAATTTGTCCCAAGTCAGAAAAACTTCATTGGCTGTCATGATTCTCGGGTGATTAGTGCCAGAAACATTATCACCAATTAATAGTTCTTCATAAAGCTTTTCACCGGGCCTTAATCCGGTAATTTTAATTTCGATATCACCATGAGGGTTGGTTTCATCTTTAACTGTCAGTCCGGAAAGGTTGATCATTTTCCGGGCAAGATCATAAATTTTTACTGATTCCCCCATATCCAGAACAAAAACATCACCATTATTGCCCAGTGCACCTGCCTGGATAACTAACTGGGCGGCTTCTGGGATCGTCATGAAGTAACGGGTAATATCTTTGTGAGTGAGGGTTATTGGTCCGCCACTTTTTATTTGTTTTTCAAACAGGGGAACAACGGAACCAGATGAACCAAGAACGTTGCCAAAACGAACCATTGAGAATTTTGTGTGACTGTTTTCTTTGGCAAAAGCTTGTAGTATCAGTTCGGCAAATCTTTTTGTTGCCCCCATGGTGTTGGTAGGGCGGACGGCTTTATCTGTAGAGATTAATACGAATTTATCAACTTTTTGGTTCACCGCTGCTTTGGCAAGTGAAAGTGTACCAAAGATATTATTGTTCACCCCCTCTATGGTATTCATTTCTACAAGGGGGACGTGTTTATATGCCGCAGCATGGTATATTGTATGAATGTTAAATTTATTTATTATTTTATTTATCTTATCCGAATCTTTTATATCACCTAAAATTGGAATAATAGTGATATTTAAATCGCTTTCTGAGTTTATCTTTTGTAATTCTTTTTCTATTGAATAAAGGCAGTATTCGGTTAATTCAAATAATATCAGCTGAGTGGGAGACTGAGTGATGATTTGTCTACATAACTCTGATCCGATTGATCCACCGGCGCCTGTAACAAGAATATTTTTGTTTTTAATATTTTTACTGAGCAAGTTTTGTAATGGGGCCACTTGCTCTCTGCCGAGTAGATCGTTAATAGAAACGCGTTTGAGTGAGTTTATCTGGGCTTTTCCTTCAACCAGGTCATTGAAACTTGGAATGGTGAGTATTTCACAATGCTCTTTTTGTAGTTTATCAAGTATTTTCTTTCTATTGGATATTGATGCACTAGGTATTGCTAATAATATTTTCTTTATATTATATCTTTCTACTAAGAGTGTTATTTTCTCTGGAGAGAAGACATAAATTCCATGAATAGATAAATTGTGTAGTTTAGGGTTGTCATCAATAAAAGCAATCGGGTTGAATTCTCTATGCTCTCTTAATATGGGTAAAAGTTGCCGACCAGATTCTCCTGCCCCGTATATGATAACAGGAACGCCTTTATATTTTAATAGATTACGCAGTGTTCTATATAAAAATCGGGTACCGCAGAGTGACATTACCAGAAAAGAGAAGTAAATAATCGGTACGGTTCTGGGTAAAAATGCTTGTTGATATAAGGAGAATGCTGTTAATAATAGCGCAGATGAAAATGAGCCAACGATAGCCCATTTTAATATACTCATATTAACGTATTTTATGATAGATCTATAGAAACCAATTCTTAAGAAAATAAATAGTGTGCAAGGTATTGTAAATATAATAACTAGCCAATGTTGTAAACTATAGATTGGCACTTCTCTATCAAGCCGTAGCCACATACTTAACCAATATGAACTACTGATCATAAGTATATCTACGGCCAGCAGAGTGATGGTCTTTATTAATCTGTCTTGACTAAATATTATTTTTTTGTTCATGATTTTCAATTATCTAAAAACGACTTTATAAATTGTTTTAAAAATAATTTTCAGGTCATAGAAAAGTGACCTGTTATTAATATAGTTTAAGTAGTATTTGGCTTTTATAGGCATAATAATATCAATATAGGCTTGATGAGGATCTTTATATTGACTTAATATCTGATTTTCATCGATCATTTCTATAGAAGCCAAATCTGTTATTCCGGGTTTTACCGATAATATTTTGTGTCTGATATCATCTGGATATTTTTCCATAAACTGTGGGACTTCTGGCCTTGGGCCGACTAAACTCATTTTTCCCTGTATAACATCAATGAGTTGTGCTAATTCATCCAGTTTATATTTGCGTATAAATCTCCCAGAGTTGGTAACACGCAGATCATGACCGATAGTGAGTTGTCCTTTTTGCTCTGACCCGATAGTCATGCTCCTAAATTTGTGAATATAGAAATTTTGGTTATATTGGCCTACCCGTTTTTGTCGGAAGAAAATAGGTCCTTTTGAGTCTATTTTTATCCAAATAGCTATCACAATTAAAATTGGAGAAAGGATAATTAATCCAATTGAAGATGAGGTTAAATCAAAAATTCTTTTTATAATTGAATGCGTTATTTTCATTTATTTAAGAATCTCTTTAATTGTGTTAATAACGTAAATTTGATCTCCTTTTGTCATTTTTGTATATAAGGGAATCGATACAATCTTTTTAAAGTTTTCTTCTGCTATAGGAAAATCATTTTTGTCCAGAGAATAGGTATCTTTCCATATTGGCTGTTTATGTAATGGAATAAAATGGACAGAACAGCCTATATTTTTCTCTGCCATTTTTATGATGAAGTTATCTCTGGATATTTTGACTTCATCATTTAGTCTAATGGTGTATAGGTGCCAGGCATGTTGACTATTCGGTTCTTTAGGTTTGGTAGGTAAGGTAATAGGTAGATCTTTTAATTCATGATCGTAAAATCTGGCCATTGCTTCTCTTTTCTTTTGAAAAGCATCTATTTTCTGTAATTGATGAATACCGATGGCTGCACAGATATCTGGCATATTATATTTATAACCCGGTTCAATCACCTCATAATACCAAGCCGGCGTTTTAGATTGGTATCGATCAAAAGCATCTTTACTGATACCGTGAAGACGCATGATTTTTGTTCTTTTTATAATGTTTGGATTTCTGGAGACTAATATGCCTCCTTCCGCTGTTGTCATGGTTTTATTGGCGTAGAAGCTGAATACCGTCACATCTGTGTCGAGTGTGCCAATTTTCTTTCCCTTATATAAAGTCGGGAATGAATGGGCGGCATCTTCAATGATTCTTAGGTTAAATTCTTTTGCAATGGCAATGATTTCATCCATATCACAGGATAAACCGGCAAAATGTACAGGCATGATAGCTTTGGTTTTAGCGGTGATTGCTTTTTTTATTGCTACTGGATCAATATTCAGGCTGTCAGGTAAAGAATCAACGAAAATAGGATGAGCACCCAGATAACGGACGACTTCTGCTGTTGCCGTAAAGGTGTAAGTCGGTACGATAACTTCATCACCAGGCTGAATACCAATGGCTTCCAACGCTAAATGTAATCCAGCCGTTGCTGAATTTACTGCAATGGCTTCAACATCAGAATCTAAATATTGTGCAAAATCTTGTTCAAATTTTTTGGCTTTAGGTCCGGTCGTTATCCAGCCTGTTTTAAGTGAGTCAATGACTTCGTCAATTTCAGGTTGTCCAATTTCAGGTAATGCAAAAGGAAGGAATTTATTATTCATGATTTGTTATTGCCTTTATGAAATTGTCTGCTAATACGGAATAAGCGTGATTTTCTAAAGCGTAAATTTTACCTCTTTGCCCCATTTGGTTTAATTCGTTAGTTGATAACTTACTGAGATTTATTAAGTTCTGTGCAATATCTTCTGGTTTGCCTGATTTAATTGTAATACCGCAATTTGCTTCAGAAACAGGATCATTGCCTGCATCAATCGCACATAAAATAGGTTTACCCGCCATCATATAATCAATCAGTTTATTGGGGCTGATGCCAAATCTGAATAATGATTGCTTTTGTAATCCGATATAGGCAATGTCAATTTTATTTAATAATGTGGGTATTTGCGTTTTAGGAATCGGATCAAAGAATATAACGTTATTTATTCCCAGTGATTCAGATTCTTCAATTAAATTATCCTTTTCAAGGCCAGTGCCGACCAATAAGAACGTAATGGGTTTATCATGAAGCAATGAGGCTGTTTGGAGTAGTTTTTCTAGCGCATTTGGCCGTCCATGAGCACCGCTATAACATACAATTTTATGCCCTTTATTTTTTTCAGCTGTGATTAACGTTTCAAGTAAGCTGTTTAATGGCGTGAGTTGATTCATCCAATCATCGATAACCACACCATTAGGAATAATATGTAATTTATTAAGGTCTAACCCATGAGCCTGCATATGCTCTTTTACGTTTGGGAGCATAGAAATTACAATATCGGCATGTTTGTAAGCCGCGTTTTCAGCGAGTTGACATAGTTGGATAAATGGATGTTTAGGTGACATTCCACCTAATTCTATAGGTGAAAGGGGCCATAAATCATGCAGTTCAAAAACTAATTTAGCGCGAGCTTTTTGAGCAATACGTTTTGCCACCCATATATCCATAGGGTATGTGCTTGATGCAATGACCACGTCAGGCCGATATTTTTTGACCAGGTTATTACTGTCGAGCCAAATTTGTCGTAAAAAAGAGAAGATATTTTTGACTCTGACCAATCCATTTCCGTTGTAATCTGGAGTTGGATACCAGATAAATTCTAACCCATTAATATTTTCGGTGGTTTTTTTATTATTGATCAGTTTGGCTTGTTTTGTCCGGACATGAGAATAAGAGGCTGCGAGTATGGTAATTTTGTGTCCCGATTTAATCCATTCCTGGCCTAAATGGTATGGGCGAAATTCCATACCCAGATCCGGTGAACCCGCATAATGGTTTATATAGACTATATTCATAGTAATTTTTCTAATTCGTCAGCAATTCTTGTCGCAGCGATACCGCCGCCGTACATGGATTGAACTGCGCCTATATTAATATTTATCATGTCGTGAACTGATTGGGTTATTTTTTTATTTTCAGCTTCTGAAAGTTTGTTCACGCCGGCTTCAATTAATTCTACCCATTCAGTTTGATCCCTGACGGTTACACATGGTTTTCTGAAGAAGAAAGCCTCTTTTTGTAGTCCTCCGCTGTCTGTAATAATCAGGGCGGTGTTTTTGAGTAGCCAGAGCATTTCTAAATATCCCACTGGCTCAATTAAATGAACATTTAAATGCAAGTTGTATTGCTCTAACATTTTTTTAGTTCTTGGGTGAATTGGCATTAAAACAGTAGCAATCCTTTTATGTATATCATTCAATGCATTAACTATTTCAGTTAAACGCTGTGGATTGTCGGTGTTTTCAGCACGATGGAGGGTCGTTAAGATAAAATGTTGGATAGAATCCAGCCCATCAGGTTTTTTTGCCATTTGGCTAAAATATAAAGCGGCATCTTCCATCACATCACCGACTTTCTTTATAGTCACTGGTTTCGAGCTAAAGCCTTCTATTTGTAGATTATTGACAGCGGTGTCTGTTGGACAGAAAAGAATTGAACTCACATTATCTGTTAATATCCTATTTATCTCTTCTGGCATTTTCATGTTAAAACTACGCAAACCGGCTTCAACATGGATAACTGGAATATGTAATTTAGATGCGGCTAATGCACCCGATAAAGTCGAGTTAGTATCACCATATACCATGACTGCATCGGGCTTTTCTGTGATAAGTACCTTTTCAACCTCGATTAGCATTTTACCGGTCATTTCACCATGAGAGCCGCCGTGAATATTGAGCGTATAATCAGGTTTGGGAATGGCTAATTCATTAAAAAATATATCAGACATATTAGTATCAAAATGTTGGCCTGTATGAATGATAATTTCTTTAAATTTATTATGATTTTTTAAAGCGCGGGATACGGGACTTGCTTTAATAAATTGTGGTCTGGCGCCTAATACGGTAATGATTTTTTTCATATCGATTAACGTCCAATTTGTTGATAAAATTTGTTAAGTTTATTTTGTTCAATATCCCAATTGTATTTTTCATTTACTGCCAGAAGCCCATTGTTACCCATTTCTTCCGCTATATCAGCGTTATTTGATAAGTAATCTATCGCATCCGCTATTTCCTTCGGGTTTAATGGGTCGATGCAAATGCCACAATGGTTTTTTACAACAATATCTTTCCATAATGTGAAATTTGAAGCGATAACTGGGATGCCGGCACTCATATATTCGAATATTTTATTGGGTTGGGCATCGATATGATTGGGAAGTGGGTGATATAGCACAATACCCGCAATAGATTTAGATAAAAGTTCTTTGGTTTCTCCTCGATTTAAAAATCCCAGTTCATCTATTTTGTGCCAATTTTTCATGCTTTTTATTTTATTCTCTAAACCTTTGTCAGAAAAATTTCCCGCTAATTTCATTGTTGTATTCGTCGTGAGGTGAGAGATGGAGTCGACCATTTCTGCTATACCTCTAATGTCGGAAATGCCTCCGACATAGCAGACTTGTTTTTCTTTTTCATGCCAGTTAGCGTTCTTATTATGTAATTCACCTAATATGGGGTAATTATTAATGTCTATGGTGTTTTTATTAAGTTTTAAGAATTTATTTCTTATTGATGGGGTAGCCGTAATAATTCCATCAAATTTCTCAGCAGAATATTTTTCGTAGAAGGTAAATAATTTAGAGATAATAATTTTGTTAAATTTATTTAAATAAGGTTTACTAAAAATTTGTTTAGGGACATCTTCATGAGCATCAAAAATGACTCGTTTACCTTTCTTTTTGAGTTTTAATCCGATAGGGATGAGTTCTGGATCATGGAAATGATATAAATCAGCGTCTAATTCTAATGCTTTTTTATAAACTTTATCGGTTGTTTTAAATATTCTATTTAATCGACCTGTTAATATACCGACATCAATGATAGTAATGTTATTCTTTACTTCATTACCTTTACCATCTGCAACAATAAGGGAGACTTCATGTTCTTTTTGTAAGGCAGAACATTCTTTTAGGAAAATACGAATGTCGAAGCGCGAATGTACTGAGGTCATATGTGTGATTTTCATAAGGGTATTTTTTTAGTTTTTGTAGGGAATAAAAATAATAGTATGCTTAATGCTAGCAGCCCATATGTTAGTAACAGTGCTGTAATCGCTGAATTTGATATCGTATATACGAAGGGCAAATATAATGTGGTTGAAAACTCAAATGGAACTTTTTTTGAACTCAGGTTCATGGCGAAGATTAATAGATTAAATATAAAAAAGTTTATTAATAAACCAAATGTACCATATCGGGCGATACCGTCTCCGATAAAGCCGGTATTAGCCGATCCTGATGTGCCATAATATATTTGAGAAATTATTTGAGGAGCTTCTCTCGTAAATTCACTATTGTTGTTGTAGATATAATCATAAAAGTAATAGGTATTTAATGTTGGTGTGAAGAATACTCTACGGAGCCAATGTATAAGTGGATCGTAAAAATCGAAAATAAAATATAATATTCCTGCGGTAAGGAATAAATAGAGAATAATATTTATCACTGAGTTACTTATCGATCTTGTTCCTTTTATATAGAAGAATAGGATAATAACGGCGAGGTTCATGAATGCTATGCTTTTTAATCCAGAAGAGCTATAGATTAAATAGGAAATAGCAAAACTTATTGCAATGAGGATGTATTTAATAGAGCCTCTTATATAGAGTGAAGCGAGTAATAACAATGGTGAGACAACATATCCCCCATTTGTAATGATGTACATGGTGAGTAGTGGTGTATTTGCTTTAAAGTGTTCTCTTACAGCATAAACGCTAAATATATTTGGCGGTATTATACTGAATCCGGGATTACTAATAACGAATAACAGCACAATAATACCACATCCTATTATAATTATTTTATATAAATCCCATGGAATTTTCAGTTTCGGCATCGTTACTCTATCTATTATCCGAAAAAATAATATAGATAAGAAGAATAATATGTTTATTGTGAGTATAAAAATTGTTGAGTTGAGGGATGCTGAATTAATTAATGGGAATATAACTGATACGGGTATAATGTAAGTTATATATATTAACCATAGAAAAACCATGACTGGATTTTTTTTGTTATTGAGCAAAATGAGAGGTAAGAAAGATATCCAACAGAGAAAAATGCTCAAGTAACCTTGTGGGGCAATATTATAGCCTCTTACCTCATGGAATGTGTCTAATATAAGCATCGAATTCAGGTAGATAATAATCTGATATATAAATATTTTTAGAGTTATTTTAATTTTATTTTGCATTTTTTCTGATAAGGAAATAAATAGATGATAATACTAAGATAGATAGGAAGTACATTGTAATAAATTGATAATATGCCCAACTAATAGGCCCGTGTTTTATGTAATAATAGCCAATGTTAGCGGTGGATTTACTCCAATTATGATATAAATCTATTATCTCTTTATTTTTAAAATTTTGATTTCTTTCTATCAGATCTTTTAGGAGTAGGGTATGTATTCTATGATATTTGATATTACTTGGATTGCCAATTAAATCATAGCTGGACCATTCATTTCTTATGTCGAACTTAAATATATTATTACTGATCGATTGATACAAACTTTCGGATACCCTTTTACTTTCATCTATATTTAGATGATTTTCGAAGGACTCAATGCCATAAGTGGAGTAAATCATTCCGTTTAATACAAAAGCCAATTGGTCTGAATTAGCCTGAGGATCAACATATTCTTCAATCCATGGCATATTATCTAATGTTGTTAAACTGCCGCCTTTATGAATAGGTGTTAGTGATGATTGGTATAGTAGTTTCGAGGTTGACAGATATTTATCATCACCAAAATGGTCATAAGCCCTTAATAGGAGAATAATAGCATATGCGTCTGTTAGTCCAGACCACCAGGGGGCAGAGAGTTTGTTGTTTTTATATCCTTTATATGGCCAATCAAAATCATATAAGTAGTGATTTTCACCATGAAATAACTTTGTATTGTTTAATAACCAATCCGCTGAAAATTTAAAATTAGAAATTAATTGGTCTTTATTGAATTTAGGCGGTGGTACATTCCATCCAGGTAAGGATGAATCCGTCCTCCATAATATATTGATGTTGTCTTTATTTAGGGCTAAAGAAGAGTATATCATTCCATAGTGAACAACATAAAATGGAGATAAAAATGGCTCAGGAATATGGGGTGAATGTGATAAGGGAAAACCATAGCTATTAAATTCACGTTGAGAAAATTTCCCTTTCATGACCAAGCTTCTTACACTACCATTGAATTCATCTATTTCATAAGCATATTTATTGAATGTATAGCTCACAATCATCACGATAATGATGTAGGGAATTATTTTTATTATGTTTTTATTTCTCTTCATTTTAACCTTCTTTATACATGAAAGATAATTTTAGAATATAAGCAGTACTCATCAGATAGAGAACAAAACTTGTGAGTGAAAATAATAAAAGGGCTAAATAGATATCTCCTAGCATATATCCGACTAAGAGGGCTATAAATCTTAATATGATAGATGTTGTTTGAATGAATAAATTGCTTTTTTGATGTTCAAAAATAGATAAATATATTGATAAAGATGAATATATTATTTGCCCGCATAAATGAGGTATTAAACATAATAGATATTTACCTGATTCATACCATTCTTCACCAAAAATAAAGGTTATGACGGGTATGCCCGCGAAGTATGTTACTATAGCAAATAAAAGAGAAATTAGCGTTAAAAAATAAAATGTTTTTTTTATCTTTAAAAAAGGTGCTGTAGCCGGGTCTTTTAAATATCCTTGTAATATAGACGAAACGGTTTGGCTTAGTAGTATAATTGGGGCGCCTGATATTCTGGATGCGATTAAATAAAATCCGGCTGATTTTAGCCCATATGTGGACATGATAAATAATGGAGGTAGTTCATTACTAAATGTATTAATTGAGGCCGCAGGAAAATCATAAACGGGAAATTTATAATATTTTTTAGCCAGTAGTTTTATTTTTTTGAATTCTTTTCTGTTTGTAATAAAACGATATTGAGATTTTTTACCTAAAAATAGAACACCTAACGATTGACCTAATATCTGACCTAAGATAAGACTGCTTGCACCTAAACTAGCGATACCCCCAATGATTTGAACGCTAACCATAACAATCGTTTGAGTTATTCTAGTGATAGAGAATTCACGATATTGCCTTTTTCTTATACTATTGAAACTGACGGCTCGATAAAATCCATAAGTTATAATACCCAGTGGGATATAGTATATATAGTTTCCTATGGCTATTTTTTCTGATGGATTGTATATTGCAAAGACAGTGATGACTATCAAGCTAATGGTTATTGGAATGAGGCAAGATAATGTGATTAATGAATTAATCTCACGATTTTTTTCTGATGAACTTATCGAAAATTCATAACGAAGACAAGCACCCACAGCAAAAACACTTAAAAGTGATGAAAATGAAGCGTAAATGCCTAATTCTTCAGGTGAGAATAATCTTGTTAATACAGGTGTCGATAGTAATAATAATATCTGGCTGATTAATGATGAGAGTAATAAGCCAGATATATTCCTCAATAGTTTATGGTTCATAAATTTCAAATTGAACCGGTAATTTTATTAATTAAATCTATGGATAAATAAGGATGCATCGGTAAGCTAATCACTTCCTGGGCGATTTCATCACCCACAGGCAGAGTGATATTACTGGCCACCGCAGGTTGTTTATTCAAGGGAATAGGATAATGAATGGCGGTTGGGATGCCTTGTTCTTTTAATTTTCGCTGTAATTCGTCCCGGTTTTTAACCCGGATAGTATATTGCGCATAGGCAGAGAGATTGTGTGGCTCAATATAGGGTGTGGTCATGATGCCAATGTTATTCAATGCCTGATTGTAGTTTGTGGCAACTGTCTGACGTAATGCCATTTCTTCATCAAATATGTCCAGTTTGGGGAGTAGAATGGCCGCTTGCAGGGTATCTAAACGGCTATTCACTCCAACTCTGACATGGTGGTATCGCCTGTCTTGTCCATGGCGGGCAATTTGACGAATAATTTTCGCCAGCTCTTCATCGTGGGTGAAAATAGCCCCGCCATCACCGTAACACCCCAGGGGTTTACTGGGGAAGAAACTGGTACAAGAAATTGTGGTCAGGTTACAGGAGCGTTTTCCTTTATATGTTGCGCCGAAACTTTGGGCCGCATCTTCTATGACGGTCAGGTTATGTTTTGCTGCAATGGCATTAATTTCGTCAAAATCGGCACATTGTCCATATAAGGAGACCGGAATAATTGCTTTGGTTTTGGCGGTAATCGCGGCTTCGAGTAAAGCCGGGTCTAAGTTGTACGTGGTGGGTTTGACATCCACATAGACCGGTATGCCGCCCAGCAGTGCGACGGTTTCAGCGGTGGCAATGTAGGTAAATCCGGGGGTAATGACCTCGTCACCCGGTTTGATGCCAATCGCCATTAAGGCAATTTGTAACGCATCGGTACCATTCGCGCAGGTAATACAATATGGCGCCCCGGTGTATGCAATCAGCTTTTCTTCTAATTCGGCCACTTCCGGCCCTAAAATATATTTGCCGTGGGTGAGGACCTTTTGGATATTCGCGTCAATGTTATCTTTAATTCTGCGTTGTTGAGCAGCCAGATCGGTAAATTGCATTCTTTTATCCTTGCTTATTTAATTCGCACGACGGTCTGGTTATTGAGCTGATAAATATGGTGTGTGTGTGGACAAATGGTGGTGGCTTGTCCATGTAGCGGTAAATCGAGTTGTTCACCAAATTCACTCATCCAGCCAATCTGTTTGGCCGGTACACCCACCATCAGGGCATAATCGGGGACATCTTTATTCACGACCGCACCGGCGCCAATAAAGGCATAAGCGCCAATGGTGGTGCCACAAATAATGGTGCAATTGGCGCCTAAAGTGGCGCCTTTTTTTACCCATGTGTTTTGATATTCACTTTTTCTTTCAATCAATGAACGGGGATTATAAACATTGGTGAAAACCATGCTGGGGCCACAAAATACGCCGTCTTCCAGATGAACGTTGTCATAAACAGAGACGTTATTTTGTATTTTGCAGTGATTGCCGAGGGTGACTTGATTGCCAATAAAGACATTTTGTCCTAACGAGCAGCCTTCGCCAATTTTGGCTCCAGAACAGACATGCGTAAAATGCCAGATACGGCTGTTTTTCCCGATTTGTGCCCCTTCATCAACGATAGCACTGGGATGTATCATTACGTGTTCGGCTGACATGAGGCTGGTTCCATGGGGTTAATAGGTTAGAGGCAAAGAAATGGTTTTATTATCTCTGGCCGATAGGTAGGCGGCGATAAGCAGCTCTAAGGATTTTAAGCCTTCCCGGCCATCCGTGATGGGCTGGGCTTCGCCTTTCATGACATCAATGACATTTTTATAGTAGAGGGGATGACCAAAGCCATAAACGGAGGTGGTTTCATAGTTGGCGGTTTTGACGTGTTGGTCATACTCTTTTTCGTCAGCGAAATGCCATTGCTGGATTTCATTGACCGCTAAGCCGCCTACTCTAACGGTGCCTTTTTCCCCCAGAATGGTGATGGAACCTTCGAGATTCTGCGGATAGGTACACATGGTGACCGCCATTGAGCCTAAGGTGCCATCCCGCCAGCGGATATTCAGTACCCCGGTATCTTCCGTTTCGATATCCAGGTGGGTAGATGTCATGGCCTGAACATCTTTGACCGGGCCGATTAACCATTCAATTAAGTCAACGTAGTGGCTGGCCTGATTCATGAAGGCACCACCGTCAAATTCCCAGGTGCCCCGCCAGGCGGCCTGGTCATAATAGGCTTGGGGGCGGGTCCAGAACACATTGAGGTGAACCATATAAATTTTGCCAAAACGTTTTTCACTGACTGCGCGTTTTAATAATTGTAGCGTCGCGTTGAGGCGGTTCTGTTTGACCACAAAGAGGTATTTACCGGCTTTATCGGCGGCCTTAACCATATTTTCACCATCTGCCAGCCGGGTAGCCATCGGTTTTTCGGTGACGACATGAAAGCCTTTATCGAAGCAGGCTATTGCCTGCTCTGGATGGAGGCCGGATGGGGTGGTCAGGATAATGATATCGGCGGTGATAGTCTCCAGCATGGTGTTTAAGTCGCTGAACCCCGGGACACCGGTTTTTTCTACCGCGGCGTTTAATGCGTCTTGATCGTTATCACAGACGGCGACTAATTCGGTCTCTTCTTGATGGATTTCCAGCGCATTGAAATGATTTTTAGCGATCCGTCCACAACCTACTAAAGCAAACCTTATCTTTCTGTCTTTGATGATGTTCAGCATGGTTTATCCTGAGTTAAGCTTTTGTAATGTTTTTATGATTGGGAGAATATTTGCCACGAGTATCAACGACTAATGTGGCGTTATTAATAATTAATTCATAATCAAATTTATCGTGATCAGTGGCTAAAATAACGCAGTCGAAGGTTTGGAGATTATTTTCCGTGATGGGCTGGCTGATTAAATTAAAATGATGTTCCCGCATTTTAGGAAAGACTGGAACGTGCGGATCTGAATATTCGATATTTGCCCCCAATGCCTGGAATTTTTCCATAATATGTACCGAGGGGCTTTCCCGCATATCATCCACATTCTTTTTATAGGCGATACCGAGGATTAATATACGGCTGCCATTAATGGATTTATTCGCCTTGTTGAGGGCTAATATGGTTTTATTGACCACATAATCGGGCATGGAGGAATTGACTTCACCGGAGAGTTCAATAAAGCGGGTATTGATACCATATTCTCGGGCTTTCCAGGTTAAATAGAAGGGGTCAATCGGAATGCAGTGACCGCCTAATCCCGGGCCGGGGTAATAAGGGACAAAGCCGAAGGGTTTGGTTGCGGCGGCGCGAATCACTTCGTGGATATCAATCCCCATTTTATCGGTAACGAGTTTCATTTCGTTGACTAAGCCGATATTGACCGCCCGGTGTATATTCTCAAGCAGTTTCGTCATCTCGGCGGCTTTAGTTGAACTGACCGGGACAACCTGGTCAATGGCGGGTTGATAAACGGCGATACCGGCTTTTAAGCAGTTTTCCGTGTGGCCGCCAATGACTTTAGGGATAGTTCGGGTCTCGAAATCAGGATTACCGGGGTCTTCCCGTTCGGGAGAATAGACCAGGAAGATATCTTCACCGACGGTTAACCCGTTTTCTTCGACCCGGGGTAATAATTCTTCTTCCGTGGTGCCTGGGTAAGTGGTGCTTTCTAAGGAGAGGAGTTGCCCGGCTCTTAAATACGGTTTTACCCGGTTGGTGGTGTTAATGACAAAGCTGATATCGGGTTCGCGGTATTTATTTAGCGGCGTGGGAACGCAAAGAATAATGGCATCACATTCCGCGATTTTGGTGAAGTCCGTAGTGGCTTCAAAACCGGTATTTATCGCTTTACTGATTTTGGATGAGGAAATATGTTCGATATAACTTTGGCCTTGATTTAATTTATCTGTTTTTTCTTTATCAATATCAAAACCAATGACCTTAAAACCGATATCGTTATATCGAAGCATTAACGGTAAGCCAACATAACCCAGGCCAACAATGGCAATAATGGCGGTTTTATTATCAAGTTTCTTGGTGAGAATGTTAAGTGAGGACATATTTTGCCTTTTAAAATGATGATTTAAAAATGAAATCATGAAAATAAGTCACATTTGGTTTTTAATAGAATGTTATCTATTTTCATAAGTTTTATTTGGCAAGTGAAACTTTAACAACCTATTTTAAATAGGTTTTATAAGATATATTATTGGAATAATAAATAATGTAATAACAAAGCTACCGCACTAGGTTATTGGCTCCCAGAATTCCTTGGAATTTTATAATGTTATCTATTATTTTGATTTTTCAATGCTTTTGCCTGCTGTAATGGAAAAGCAGTAAAAATATAAGTGTTTTTAATGAATGAAGGGGAGATTAAACCGTCAGACTCTCTGGGTCAAGCATAATAAAAATTTATCTATTTAATTATTTTGTATAATAAGGCCGGTGAAAATTTGTATCACCGGCCATGAAGTGGTAGCCAAATAACCAAGCGTAAGCCGCCTAGTGGGCTGTCTTCAGCACATACCCAGCCACGATGTTGGCTGACTGCGGTTTCTACAATGGCTAAACCAAGGCCGGTGCCGCCAGATTCTCGGTCGCGGGCTTCGTCTGTGCGGTAGAAAGGACGGAATATATGTTCGCGGTCTTCTGGGGTGACGCCAGGGCCGTCATCGTCAACGGTGATGGTGATCCCTTGATTATCGGTGTGGAAACCCACGGCAATGTGGTGGTGGGAGTAGCGTAAGGCATTGCGTACAATATTTTCAAAAGCACTGCTAAGCGCTGATGGGTTGCAGTAAATAGTCCAGGAACCCGGTGGTGAGGTTGTTTCAAGGATTTTATCCATTTGTTCAGCTTCAAAGCTGGCGTTATCAAGAATATCGTTCCATAACTCTGTCATTTTGATATTTTCTCTCAGCAGCTCATTTTTATGCTGGCTGCGGGAGAGCACTAACAGATCGTTAATCATGCTGTCTAGTCGTTGGGCTTCTGTCTCAATTCTTTCCAATTCTTTACTTTCACCATGACGACGGCGAAGTAATGCTGTTGCAAGTTGTAGGCGGGTGAGGGGCGTGCGTAGTTCATGGGAGATGTCGGAAATGAGTCGTTGCTGTGCGGTGACCATGCGCTCTAATACACTGATCATCTGATTGAAGCTGTTACCTGCGGCCAGAAACTCTTGTGGGCCAGCTTCCAATTCTGGATGCTGGCGTAGATTGCCTTTAGCAACATCGTCTGCGGCATTTTTTAATTTACGGGCCGGTTTAGCCAAACTCCAGGCTAGCCATAATAGGAGTGGCGCACTGATTAGCATAGTGGCAATTAATAGCAATAGTGGTCGGTCAAACATCAGGTTAATAAAGTCTGACTGTGGGCTGTTTGCTGGGCGAACTAAGTAGAGTTGGTAATGATCTTCTCCGTCCCGGATAGAAAATGGCCCTAACATCTCAGAACGGCCATATTTTTTCTTTTTAGGGTGATCTGCATTATCTGATTGTCCGATAAAATTGCGGACAACTTGCATTTCACTTCTCTGGGCACCAATAACCCGTCCTTCACTGGTGACTAATATCAGGCGTTGTCCTGGTGGCGCCCATTTTTCAATTGCGCGAAATAAACGGCGCCACCAGAGTAAATCATTAGCTGGGTCTTGTGCTAATTCTGCTTCAATATGTTGTTCCAGCATAATTCCCTGCCGATATTCATTTTCCAGCAGAGAGGTCAATTGTCTGGAATCCAGTTTTGGTACCATCAATACCAGCATCAGGACTAACGCGAGAGTAAACCAGAAAATTGCGAAGATGCGTGCTGTTAAGCTGTTTATCATGTTGCAGAAACCATTAAATAGCCGCGGCCACGTAAAGTTTTAAACCAAGGCTGACCATCTTCCCGTTCAGGTAATTTACGACGCAGGTTAGAGATATGCATATCAATTGCCCGGTCAAATGGGGTCAGCCGTTTACCTAATACTTCTTGGCTTAGGTGTTCGCGGGAAACAACTTGCCCCAAATGTTGAGCTAATAAATAGAGCAATGTGAATTCAGTACCTGTTAAATCTAATATTTGATTAGCGAAGCTGGCTGCCTGGCGGCCAGGGTTTAATTGTAGGTTATCGACCAGAAGCGTGGGCAGGCCGTTGTCTGTCTGTTGTTGTTCACTCCAATTTGAGCGGCGAAGAATAGCGCGTATACGAGCCACGAGTTCACGATCATTAAATGGCTTGGCAAGATAGTCATCAGCGCCTAATTCCAGTCCCAGAACACGATCCAAATCGCTTCCGCGTGCTGTCAGCATAATTACCGGGGTTTGGTGATGTAGCCGAAGTTCTTTTAATGTTGAAATACCATTCTTACGCGGCATCATAATGTCGAGTAGTAGTAAATCAATCGAGTCGTCAAGGAATTTTAATGCTTGTTCTCCGTCATAAGCGATAACAACGTTAAATCCTTCCATTTCAAGTAATTCTTTTAATAGTGATGTCAGTTCACGGTCATCATCAACTAATAGGATTTTATGCATCGATTACTTCCTCCAGGAACAAAAATACGATAACAAACTTTGTTATTCCACGACTTTACGTTCTTTTACAAGCTCTGACGCTAGTTTGCAGCCGCACAGGTATAGTTGTCTACATTGAATCGAATAGCATCGTTCGGGGAAACGAGGAGTTGTTTAATGCGTAACATAGCAGCGCTGGTTCTTGCGTCAATATTTGTTGTTAGCTCGGTAGCATCTTTAGCTGAAACAGCAAATACGGCTCACGCTGCTACAGTACCTGATATTTGTGCGTCGTGTGGTTATAAGAGTGGTGAAGCTCATCATTATCGTAATAATAATGAAACCAGTGACAATGATCATATGTTCAATGGTATCACTTTAACCGAGCAGCAGCGCCAGCAAATGCGTGATTTGATGGTGCAAAAACATCAGCAGCGCTCATTGATGTTGATTAATCGCGCAGAACGTGAAGAGATGCGCAAATTAGTAACGGCGAAGGATTTTGATGAAGCGGCAGTAAAGGCTCAAGCTGAAAAGATGGCTAGATATAGTGTTGAACGTCAGGTGGAAATGGCCCGTATCCATCATCAGATGTATCAACTGTTGACTCCTAAGCAGCAAGCACAATTAGAGCAACACCATCGGCAGCGTATGTCTCAGTTACCGAACTGATTTTGTAGTATCCATAGCATAGTAGTAAGTTAGTAGTAAACGAGAATTTTTCCTTGCCATAGACACCATCCCTGTCTTTCAGGCCCTTTTTAGGGCCTTTTTTTTCAGTCACTTACAACACATTTCTTTGTAAAACAACAACATAAAAAAGTATGAAGGGGTTAGAAAGTATACGAAAGTTTTTGAGTGTGGACGCTTGCCACAATATCAGATGCGCCTTCCAGAAAAATTTCGCGAGCAATTAGAAGAGCAAGCGTGTAGAGACGGTGATTTTTCTCTTGTAACATGGATCAAGCGGATTTTGCGTAAAGAACTATGGGAACGAGGTATTGAACCGAAAGGTTGAATCTTGTGAAATGCCAAGAAGCACCCATTCTAGGTGCCTCTTGTTTTGAATTGCTCTAACACCTTTATATGTGGGTCTTAGCCTACCGTAATCTGAACAGGTTTTCCTATACGGGTTAACATATTAACCAATGCGTCAATGGTGAATTTACTTACCTTTTTATTCACAACATCAGATACTCTTGGACGAGAAATGTGCAACACCGTTGCTACTTCAGCTTGTTTCATTTTTTTATCTGCAATCCATAAAGTAATTTCTTCCATTAGCTGTTCTTTGATTTGCAATGTGTTTTCTATTTCTCGTAAAGAGGTTGCATGAAGTTGCTGAGCCTCTTGCTCAGTAAAACCTAACTCAGAAAATATATTATGTCCGGCTGGAGTTACCCTACGAATTTCAGTGTCAATTTTAGTGGTCATTTGATATTTCTCCGTTGCTGGATAACTGCGTTGTATCGTACTTTAGCGATATCCTTATCATGTTTATTCGTTTGTTGAGTTTTTTTCTGAAAACTATGCAATACATAAATAACTTCATCGAATTTAGCAACATACATAATACGATAAATACCTGTATTGTCTCTTAGCCGTATTTCTTTTACGCCAGAACCGATGTCAGAAAAGGGTTTCCAATCTTCAGGATCTATTCCATGCTGTATTCTATGAAGCTGATAGCCTGCGTCTTTACGTGCATCTGTAGGGAAGGCTAACAAATCTTCATAAGAAGAGCCAATCCAGGCAATTTCTTTCTCTGTACCGCTCCTGATTTTCGTCATAGTTTTCCCTTCCTTACCTGATTGTATAAAATTTTATACAATTCTGTGCAAAGTTACAAGAATTGTCGCTTCATTTATCGTGCGCGGCATGAGTCTTTTGATTACTCAAGGATGAACATCTCTAATACTCTTTTTATATCCTCCACTTTGTGCTATCCCTGATACTTACCCAATCAACTGAATTTTATTGTCACAGTGATCACCATAGCGAAATCATCATTACGGGAGTCTTTCGCTATGGCACAAGATTATCATCATGGTGTCCGCGTGCAGGAAGTCAACGAGGGTACGTGCACTATTACCACTGTCAGCACCGCTATTGTCGTGCTAGTCTGCACAGCGGATGATGTTTGACACCAAAACTTTTCCCTTAAACACGCTAGTCTTGTTAACCGACATTCTGACTGCCAATAGTAAGGCCGGCAAAACGGGCACATTGTTCCATGCTCTGCGAGCGATTGCCGACCAGTCCAAACCCGTGACTGTTGTTGTGCGTGTGGCTCAGGGGAAAACTGAAGCAGAAACCACGTCGAATATCATTGGCGGCGTTACCGACGAGGGCAAAAAAACGGGAATGCAGGCGCTGCTTGCGGCACAAGGTCAGCTTGGCATCAGACCGCGTATTTTGGGTGCTTGAGCACGTTATTTTAGCTATGAACGATTTCAGCAATATTTGACATGTGAAGATGTTGAAAAGAGACAACGTGCAATAATCAAAATCATCGGCGCATCAAATCTTATTGGTAAATCTGAAAGTTGACTTTTGGATTCTATCAACTAGAGTACGATTATTCCCCATGAGGGCTTTGTTAAAAAATTTCTCCCGCAAAGGGCTTATAACCCCTCATACATAGTATGAGGGGGTTTCAGACCGCTGACAAACTTCGTTGAAAATAACGGGGTTTGTTTCCTTCATTATGAATCATAATGTCTCCATTTTCCTCATTAACCCGGTCTAATCCCCCGCTAAGGCGTTATTTTCACTTCTCCCGTAATAAAATGCTTGTTCTCCAGAAATAAAAACAACAAAGCATTGCGATCAGCAATGGCAGCTCGCAGGACGAGACAGCTATGCTGGCTTGATGCACAGCACAACATAGCACCCGCCCGCTCAAAGAAGATGACGGGGGTGATTCATCTGTTGATGAAGGATACGCGCAATCAGAATATCGGTATCCCGGATAGTATAGAAAACCGTGTGACGGTGAAACTCAACCCGCATGACACTTGGGACAGATGGGTATTCCCTCCCTATATGTGGCATTTCAGCTAGTGTGTCAAAAAATGCTTCCAGTGCCTCCGTATAATGGTCAGCCTGAACTTCACCGAATTGCAAAAGTGTATAATCATAAATCCCAGCAAAATCTTCAGCAGCCTGATCCGTGAGCTTATACATTATGTCTGTGTTTCCGTTGTTCCGCTATATCCCGTAGGGTCAGCGAGCTTTCCCCACTTTCCAAGCCAGCAATAACCGCTTTGCGTACAATCTCATCGTAAGCTTCTTGTTGCTCCAGCAAACGCAGCGCCGAACGCATAACTTCACTGGCATTTCCATAACGGCCACTTTCAATCATATGCTGTACGAACCTGTCAAGTTGTTCGCCCATACTGACAGTAGTAATTTTTCTCATATTTCACCGATGTATTAATAGTTAATACATCAAGTGTACAGCAAATGAGGCTGCATTACCAATGTCCTGAAGCCCCGAAAAAAATCGGGGCTTATGTCGATGTGGTCAAGGTGTGGACACTTACTTAAATAAATCCTTTTATTACAATGTGTTATGTTTGAAAAACAAACGCCATCCCTGTCTTTCAGGCCCTTTTTAGGGCCTTTTTTTTCAGTCATTTACAATGCATTTCTTTGTAAAACAACAATATAAAAAAGTATGAAGGGGTTGGAAAGTATACGAACGGCAACGGATCACGCCGGAAGTTTATCCTCATGGACTCAGTCTATCAGACTCCTCAACCTCATCCTGGTAACGTAATGGATAAAGGCGCAGTAAATGGCCTTCGTGAGTGGTTCGAAAATGTAATAGGAGTCGAACATGATTAAAAGCAACAACATTATGACTATCGACGGTCATCCCGCTTCTGTTACCTACGAAGCAGAAATTAGGGCCTTTCGCGGCAAGTTTCTGGATGTCACCGGATATTGTGATTTCGTATCAAACAGTATTGACGGGCTTGAAAAAGAGGGACAAATCTCACTGGCTGAATATATAGAAACGTGCGAGGAAGAGGGAATTAACCCATTCAAGGAAGAGGACAGGTTAAAATCTTTTACTCTTCGTTATCCTGGCTGGCTGGAAGCTCGTTTGACTGCGGCGACAATATCACTCGCAGTCTCAAAGAACCAGTTCATAGTTCAGCTGCTTGAGCGGGAACTTCAATAAAATAGATAACGCCGGACAGTAACAAAACGTGTTTTTAGTGATACGTATTTCATGGGAAGAAATCGCCCAAACTGACCGGGAGCAAATTTATCTCTACTTCTTTGAACGGGCTGGGCTGTTATTGGCTGATACAATGGATACAAAATTTTCGGAGATGGCTGAACTTCTGAAAGTTAGCCCATACGCAGGCATAAAGGCTCGTAACAGCCCTGATGAACGTTATAGAAAACTCGTTGTCCCTCATTTTCCTTTCATCATGCTCTACCGTTACGATGAGGATATAGAAAATATAAAAATTCTCAGAATATTGCACATCTCATTAAGCCCCTCGGCATGCGAAGGACTTTTCTTGTATATCGATGTGGTCACAGTGTGGACATTTTTGTTTTAAAATCCTTTTGTTACAATTCGTTATGTTTGGAAAACAAACACCATTCCTGTCTTTTTCCCGCCTTCTGGTGGATTTTTTTTAATTGTTGTTATTCTGACCAATCCTGTTTATCTTACTTCATTTAACTTAAGTTGATTTAATTATTCATGGTTCTCAGGAAGGGAAATAGTATGTCTGGTAACGAGATAAAAGATCGACGTCCGATCAAAACGCGCAATTCAGTATGGGCTGGGAAAGCGGCTAAGTGGCTGCAATATCACGGGGTGACACCAAATAGCATATCTATTGCTAGTGTTGTTTTTGCTGCATTAGCTGGATTGTGTTTCGCGGCCTGTTTTAAGGACCAACCTTTCTGGTTAACTTCAGTATTATTGGTTATTGGGGCTTTATTTATTCAGACTAGGTTAGTGTGTAATTTATTGGATGGAATGGTGGCTGTTGAAGGTGGTTTGAGAACATCTGCCGGCACTGTTTTTAATGATCTTCCAGATCGTATCGCTGATTCTTTTATTTTGATTGGATTGGGATATGGTTTAACTCTTTTCCCATTTGCAATTTCCCTTGGCTGTATTGCGGCATTATTGGCCGTTTTGACCGCTTATATTCGCTTATTAGGTGGTACTTGTGGTTTGCCTCAGCGTTTTCTTGGCCCAATGGCGAAACAGCATCGTATGGCATTAATTACTGTTGGTTCAATTATCGCGGCTTTTTTACCTCAGTTATGGGGCCAGTATCTTTTGTTTGTGGTATTAGTCGCTATCACCTTGGGTTGTCTCTGGACATGTATTCGTCGAACTAGAGTCATATTAAATGAATTGCAAGAGAAGGATGCTTGTAATGAATAAATCCCAAGAAGTGACACTGGTAAGTAAAGGCATGGGTTCTTTTCTGTCCGGGCTTTGCCGTTTGTTAACCGGTGTGAGAATTCGTTGGATTGGATGTAAGCCATCAGTGGCTTCCCGAATTTATTATGCTAATCATACCAGTCATCTGGATGGGTTAGTTATCTGGGCTGGGTTTCCTCGGGCATTACGTTATCGGGTGCATCCGGTCGCTGCTCGTGATTATTGGAGTAAAACTCGTCTGCGCAGGTATTTTATCAATAAAGTTTTTCGGGCTGTGCTTATTGATCGTAGAGGAGAGGATTGTTTAAAGGGAAATACTCTTACGCCAATGGAGGATGTATTAAAACGAGGGGAGTCTTTAATTTTGTTCCCAGAAGGGACACGAGGAAATGGGGAACAAATTAATAAGTTTAAAGGCGGTCTATATTATTTAGCGAAGAAATATCCTGATGTTGAGCTTATTCCTGTTTATCTGGAAAATTTAAACAGGGTTTTGCCAAAAGGTTCGGCACTTGTTGTTCCTGTTATTTGTTCGGCAACATTTGGTCAGCCTTTGGAGAAATTAGGCGAAAAAGAGGAGAAAGCTGATTTTCTCCAGCGGGCTCGTCTGGCATTGGAGGTGTTAATATTATGACTATGCTTAATAATAAACTACTCCTGTTGCTGGGTGGTATGTTCGTGCCGTTAATTATTGCCAGTATTGTTGGCGCAATACTATCTTTCAAATATTCAAAGGATAACAGTAATGCGACAATCGATAATCTGAATGCCCGCATCCGCGGCTGGTGGGGGATGTGTGTTGTTTGTTTGTTATCAGTGATTATTGGGCCAATCGGTTCAGTTTTATTATTTGCAAGTATGTCATTTTTCGCTTTACGGGAATTTTTTACTCTGACACCAACACGACGAAGTGATCATGAAGCCATGTTTTGGTGTTTTTTTATTTTTATGCCATTGCAATATATTGCCGTTGGTATTCAGTGGTATGGTGTGTTTTCTATTTTTATTCCTGTTTATGTTGTCCTGTTTTTACCTGCCCGTATTGCATTGGCTGGTGATACGACTAATTTTCTAGAGCGGACGGCTAAAATACAGTGGGGGATGTTAGTTGCTGTATTCTGTATTAGCCATGCACCTGCGTTATTGATGTTGAATATTCCTGGTTATGAAGGGGAAAATGTTGAATTACTTCTGTTTTTGATGATTGTGGTGCAGATGTCGGATGTTTTACAGTACGTGTTTGGTAAATTATTTGGCAAACATCCTATTGTGCCTAAATTGAGTCCTAATAAGACAGTTGAAGGTTTTGTCGGCGGCATTTTGGCGTCAGTTTTATTAGGAATGTCGCTTTATTGGGTTACGCCATTTTCTCCGTGGGAGGCAGGTTTGATGTCGTTAGCGATTACGCTGATGGGCTTTATTGGTGGCTTGTGTATGTCGGCGATAAAACGCGATAGTGGCATTAAAGATTTTGGTGAAATGATTGAAGGTCACGGCGGCATGTTAGACCGAATCGATTCTTTGTGTTTTGCTGCCCCAGTATTTTTTCATCTGACACGTTATTTTTATACATAGTGGAGTGGAAAGATACCAACGTAATGAATGAGGGTTATAGGTGTGAGCACTGTGGCGTTGGTTGTTGCAGTGCTGGTTTCTGTTTTGTTGGTGACTTGTGACAATTTGCTGATAAGGTGTATTTTTGCTGAGTGTGTGAAATGTGGGGCGGTAATTAAATTATTTTCAGTTAAGTTGATCTCAAAAAGGGACTCATTGTTAATGCAGACTTGGTTTTTTACCGTATTATATGTACGGTTGAATCAATTCAGCATGATTGCCTCAGTGCGCTAGGCAATGACAGGTTAAAAAGGCAGATTTCTGTTTCAGGCAAAGTGATAGCATACGAAATCCGCTGTTAGCGGGTTTGCAAATATTACATCTACAAGTCAGAGGTCATCATGGTCAATGAGATCAAAAGAATCGGTGTCTTAACGAGTGGCGGTGATGCGCCGGGTATGAATGCGGCTATTCGCGGTGTGGTTCGTGCAGGATTAACCGAAGGGTTAGAAGTTTTCGGTATTTATGATGGTTATCTTGGCTTGTATAAGAACCGCATGAAGAAACTCGACCGTTTCAGCGTATCCGATATGATTAATCGTGGTGGTACTTTCCTAGGCTCAGCTCGTTTCCCTGAGTTTAGAGATGAGAAGGTGCGAGCTATCGCTATTGAAAATATGAGAAAGAATGGTCTCGATGCGCTGGTCGTCATTGGTGGTGATGGTTCTTATCTTGGGGCGAAGAAGCTGACAGAAGCGGGTTTCCCATGTATTGGTCTGCCAGGGACTATTGATAATGATGTGGCGGGTACAGATTATACTATCGGCTATTTCACTGCGCTGGAAACGGTTGTTGAAGCCATTGACCGGCTGCGTGATACTTCGACTTCCCATAAACGTATTTCCATTGTTGAAGTGATGGGGCGTTATTGTGGTGATTTGACTTTGTCTGCCGCGATTGCGGGGGGATGTGAGTTTATCGTGTTGCCCGAAGTTTCATTTAGCCGTGATGAACTGGTTGCTGAAATTAAAGCAGGTATCGATAAAGGTAAACGCCATGCGATCGTTGCGATTACTGAACACGTTTGTGATGTGTATGAACTTGCGAGGCATATTGAAAAAGAGACTCAGCATGAAACTCGTGCAACAGTCTTAGGCCATATTCAGCGTGGTGGTTCCCCGGTTGCTTATGATCGTATTCTGGCTTCTCGCATGGGAGCATATTCTATTCAATTGCTGCTGGAAGGTTATGGTGGTCGTTGTGTTGGTATCCAGAACGAGAAACTTGTTCACCATGACATCATTGATGCAGTGCAGAATATGAAACGTGTGTTTAAACAGGATTGGCTGGAAACCGCGAAAAAACTGTATTAATTATTCCCTGTTGCCTGTAAATGCAGGAAAATTTGTATCTGTTGCAGCCTCGTTGGAGGCTGTAATTTTTCCTCAGTATATTCCTCTGGCGTATAAGTGAATGCTTTTAATTATTTCTGAGAGATAACGCTTTCTGTCAGCCTTGAATTTCATAATAGTTAAAACCGTTTGGGAGAAATCCAGATGAAAGTCAGATGGCATGTGGGATTGGCGTTACTTTTTGTTGCTAGTAGCAGCCTGTGGGCAAAAGATATTCAGCTTCTTAATGTTTCCTATGATCCAACCAGAGAGTTTTATCAGCAATATAATCAGGAATTTAGTCATTATTGGCAGCAGAAGACTGGGGATAAAGTGATAATTCGGCAATCTCATGGCGGTTCCGGTAAGCAGGCAACTTCTGTGATCAATGGTCTTGATGCGGATGTTGTGACGCTGGCTTTGGCCTATGATGTGGATGCGATTGCCGAGCGCGGTCGGATAGATAAAGCATGGATTAAGCGGTTGCGAGATAACTCAGCACCTTATACTTCAACTATTGTTTTTCTGGTGCGGAAAGGCAATCCTAAACAGATTAAAGACTGGTCAGATTTAATTCGTACAGGTGTATCTGTTGTGACACCCAATCCAAAAACATCAGGTGGAGCGCGCTGGAACTATCTGGCTGCATGGGGTTATGGGTTGGCTCATAACAATCAGGATCAGAATAAAGCGAAAGCGTTTGTGAAAGCACTTTACCACAATGTTGAAGTGTTAGATTCAGGTGCAAGGGGAGCGACCAATACTTTTGTCGAACGTGGCCTTGGTGATGTATTAATTGCCTGGGAGAATGAGGCGTTATTGGTTATTAATGAGCTTGATAAAGACAAATTCGAAATTGTGACGCCAAGTTCTTCAATTCTTGCTGAGCCAACAGTTTCTGTTGTTGATAAAGTGGTTGATAAACGTGGTAGTCGTGATCTGGCAACGGAATATCTACAATACCTTTACTCTCCTGCTGGGCAAGAGATAGCCGCTAAAAACTATTATCGTCCACGTGATAAAGCGGTTGCCGATAAATACCGGTCTGTTTTTCCTGAATTGGAATTATTTACTGTCGACGAAGTATTTGGTGGTTGGGGAAAAGCTCAGAAGGTACATTTTGTGACAGGCGGTGTGTTTGATGAGATTATTCAGCGCCAGAGATAAATAGCCGCCGTAGTTATACGGCGGCCAATGACTATTTTATGGTCATATTGATAAAACGATGAATTATACTTTTTTCGCTGTTACCGCGGCTTTTACGATAACAGCGAAAGCGTCAGCTTTCAGGGAAGCACCACCAACCAGAGCACCGTCAATGTCTGGTTGAGCGAATAGTTCAGCTGCGTTATTTGCATTCACAGAACCACCGTACTGGATAATGACTTGTTCTGCGATTGCTGCGTCTTTCTTCGCAATATGATCACGAATAAATTTGTGCACAGCTTGAGCTTGTGCTGGTGTTGCTGATTTACCGGTACCGATCGCCCAGACAGGTTCGTAAGCGATTACTGCTTCTTGGAATGCTTCGACTCCCAGTAAGTTCAGCACAGCATCAATTTGCCTTGCACATACAGTTTCAGTCTGACCGGCTTCGTTTTCCTGTTCCGTTTCACCGATGCACAGAACTGGGATCAGACCTTGTTGTTTAAGAACAGCAAATTTTTTCGCAATGAATTCGTCGCTTTCTTTGTGGTAAGTACGGCGTTCGGAGTGGCCGATGATAATGTATTCTGCGCCAATGTTTTTCAGCATTTCGGCAGAAGTTTCACCAGTAAATGCGCCAGACAAGTTTACATCGACGTCTTGTGCGCCCAGAGCAATGTGACTGCCAACCAGCGCTTGTTTAGCCTGAAAGAGATAAAGTGCTGGTGGCGCGATAGCAATTTCACAGCCAGCAACATGGTTCAGTTCTTTACGCAGGCCAGTAATAAGTTCGTTAACCATGTGGGTACTGCCGTTTAATTTCCAGTTACCCATAACCAGTGGATGCCGCATGTTTTTTCCTCCAACCAGAGAATTTTTAAGTAGTGGATTGAATGAAATTCATTCTTGGAATAGATTCGGTCGTCAGGGTCCACAGTATAGTGATCATTACAAACAATAGCTTTGTTTTTTATCACTAATCTTGATTAGTTGTCAGGTTCAGATAGTGATAGCTTAATCGGTTCAATAGCGAAAGTTAGTATCTTTTCGCTACTACTTATCACAATATAGCGAATTGCCCCAATATTTTGGCTGTAAAATGGTGATTTTTTGCCGTTTTTCAATAAATTATCAATATTCTCTTTGCCTTGCTCCAGTGAAAGGGTCGGGTTAAAGTGGCGCATCAGAGCTATCATATATTGCTTTATTAAAGTTTGATTTTTTTGGGTTTCTATTTCATTTTCTGATGGTAACAACGTGAGTTGCAGGCTTTTGATTTTCTCATTTCCCCGTTCCAAAACGGCAGAAGAGTAAAGTTTCTCATTGATTTTGCTGGCTGCCCGTGTCAGTGGCAGAAGAATGTCTTTGCCGGTGATTACGCGATACTCATGTAGTGGTAATGCCGGATTACGGCGATTATATTTTTCACGAAACAGTGGAATGGTTTCATCAAAGGATGGTGCATTCGGTAGAAGATAAATCGCCTGAGTTGCTGTTGATCTATCAGCATTGGCTGCCAACGGCAGGTTGGCGCTGATTGCTATTAATAGCATGGCCAGAAATTTATTGACGCCGATTTTCATGTTGCCACTCGCTTAGGTTAAACTGCACTGAAAAACAGCATACACGATTGGAAAAGAATAAATGACATTACAACAATGGGGTTTTTCATTCAAAGGGCGAATTGGGCGACGTGAATTCTGGATTGGTATCGGTATTTGTCTGGCTCTGATGTTGGTTATCTTTACTATTCAGGGAATGAGTGATTTGCCCATGCATTATGCGGTTTTTGCCGTTGTTTTGGTGATGTATCCAGCAGTAGCAATAATGGCTAAGCGTTTGCATGACCGAAACAAACGGGGAGGTTGGTCACTGCTTTTATTACTGGCATGGTTGCTGATCGCTGTTGATTGGGGTGGCATGGAACCATTCTGGCAATGGGGGATTGGACGTTTTATCCCCACATTGATAATCGTTATGATGGTGCTTGATTGTGGTGTATTTCGTGGCACCGATGGGCCAAACCAATTCGGTAAGGTGGCAGAAAAAGTCGATTTTGTTTCTGCTAAAGATGACTGAAATCACCAATATTGCTCGCTGGTGATATGCCCAGCTTTGCGGCGCAGGTGTTTTGTCATTCCACGCTGTTCTTTCAGCAGGTTTTGGGTGTCTTTCACCATTTGAGGATTACCGCATAACATAATATGGCTGTTGTTGCTGTTCATAGGAAGCCCGACAGCCGCTTCAAGTTCGCCATTTCCGATTAATGCAGGGATACGGCCAGTCAGCGAAGTGGGGTTTTGCTCGCGGCTGACGATAGTTTGAATTCGTAATTTGCCATTGAAGCGCTGAACCAGTTGCTGCATTAGGGGCAGATAACTTAAATCTTGTGTGAGTCTGACCGCATGTACCAATACGATGTTCTCGAATCTATCTAGATAATCCCCTTGCTGGAGGATTGACAGATAAGGACCAATGGCTGTCCCCGTTGAAAGCATCCATAATGTTTGACAATCAGGTATTTCATCAAGAATGAAAAATCCCGCAGCTTGTTCTGTGACTAATAAATCATCACCGGGTTGTAATGCAGCTAACCGTGGGCTGAGTTTACCTTCAGGAACCGTGACTAGATAGAATTCAAGATTATTATCTGTCGGGGCATTAACATAAGAGTATGCACGCTGAATTCGTTCATCATCTATTTCCATAGCCAGTTTCGCAAACTGACCAGCGGTGAACTCTTCAACCGGTGCATGCACTTTGATACTGAATAAAGTATCCGTCCAGTGAATAACTTGTGTGACTTTTCCTGTAACCCAGTTGGCCATTGAAACTCATCTCCTATCCTGAAATCCCGGAACAATTTTTTACGCTGTTATTCTAATCTATGGATACCAATACCATTATCGATTCTGTGTCATAGGGAAATTGACTGGTTTTTTCTTAATATCTGGTTTTGTATGTACAAAATTGTTGCCATTTAAGGCGTAATTAACTGTCATTTTTTATGAAAATAAAATTGTGTACTATCTCGAAAAAATTTTTAAATTTGTTAAGTTAGTCACATTGATGGAGTAAGAGACTACAGCTGTTTTCTAATCGCTGGGTAATTCTGTTGTTAATTATATGAACTTGTTGTGAATTCGATGAGAAAATTAGATAACTTTAATTTATTGCTAATATTGATTGCATTGGCTGCTGTGGGGCAGATGACACAGACAATCTATGTGCCTGTTATTGCAGATATTGCTAAAGACTTTAATATGCCAGCCGGTTCTGTACAAAGTGTGATGGCGGCATATCTGTTTTCTTACGGGCTTTCACAGCTTTTTTATGGCCCTCTTTCAGATCAGATTGGCCGTCGTCTGGTGATTCTGGCTGGCATGATGATTTTCCTGTTTGCTACGGTTTGTGTTTTATTTTCTCCCAATCTGGATGTATTGGTTGTTGCCAGTGCCTTACAGGGGTTAGGGACGGGGGTTGCTGGCGTTATGTCCAGAACGATGCCGCGGGATTTGTATACGGGTACTGCGCTACGTTATGCCAACAGTTTGCTAAATATGGGGATTTTAGTCAGTCCGTTATTAGCGCCAATGATTGGTGGTGTTATCGCGCATTTTTTTGGCTGGCGTTCTTGTTATCTGTTTTTGCTGATTCTATGCGCGGGTGTTGTTTATTATGTGTTTCGTAAGCTACCAGAAACCCGGCCACAGCAAATTGAAAAACGAAAAATGTTCACTTCTTTTCGTCATCTTTTATCGAACGGGCCATTCACTTCTTATTTGATGATGTTAATTGGGGGTCTGTCAGGTATTGCTGTTTTTGAAGCCAGTAGTGGCGTGCTGATGGGGGGAGTGCTTGGATTGAACAGTATTACTGTCAGCATCTTATTTATTCTGCCAATTCCAGCAGCTTTCTTTGGGGCGTGGTATGCAGGGCGGGAAGGAAAACCTTTTTATAACCTGATGTGGCATTCGGTGATTTGCTGTTTACTGGCTGGGGTGCTGATGTGGTTGCCGGGATGGTGCGGTGTCATGAATATCTGGACGTTATTGGTTCCCGCTGCGCTCTTTTTCTTCGGTGCCGGGATGTTATTCCCACTGGCAACAACGGGGGCAATGGAACCATTTCCTTATCTGGCCGGTGCAGCTGGTGCGTTGGTTGGCGGTTTACAGAATGTTGGCTCTGGTGTAGCGACCTGGTTATCAGCAATGTTGCCACAAAACGGCCAATTCAGTGTGGGTATGCTGATGTTCTTTATGTCAGTTTTGATCCTGCTTTGCTGGTTACCTTTGGCGCATAGGATGCAGCATCAGGAACATGTAGCCTAATATGTGTTCATGTAGTAAGACAAGGGTGGAAGATTCCACCCTTTTATCTAAGGAAACTTAGCTTTTATCTTCCCAATCTTGCGCGCGGGCAACAGCCTTTTTCCAGCCATTATATTTGTAATTACGTTCAGTGGTTTCAATGCCTGGACGGAATTCTTTTTCAATGGTGGCTTTGCTTTTCACTTCATCCAGATCTTGCCAGTAGCCTACAGCTAATCCTGCGAGGAATGCCGCTCCCAATGCCGTGCTTTCACGCACAACAGGGCGTTCTACGCGGGTGCCAAGAATATCTGACTGGAATTGCATCAGGAAGTTATTGGCAACTGCACCACCATCTACACGCAGTGCTTGCAGTCTGGTCCCTGCATCAGCCTGCATTGCATCCAGTACATCACGAGTTTGATAGGCAATTGATTCTAGTGTCGCACGAATGATGTGATTACTGTTGGTACCACGGGTCACGCCGAAGATTGCACCACGGGCGTAAGGGTCCCAATAGGGTGCGCCAAGACCGGTAAAAGCTGGAACCACATACACGCCGTTACTATTTTTAACTTTAGTGGCAAAGTATTCGGAATCAGCAGCATCTGCAATGAGTTTTAGTTCATCACGCAGCCACTGAATAGAGGCTCCACCAACGAAAACTGCACCTTCAAGTGCATAGTTTACTTCGCCGCGGGGGCCGCAAGCAATGGTGGTTAATAATCCATGGTTGGAACGTACAGCATCTTTACCTGTGTTCATCAACAGGAAACAGCCTGTCCCATAGGTGTTTTTCGCCATACCGGGCTGAACACAAAGCTGACCATATAGTGCAGCTTGCTGGTCACCCGCGATTCCTGCAATAGGAATACGGGTGCCGCCTTTACCGCCAATGTTGGTTTGACCATAAATTTCAGAAGATGAGCAAACCGTTGGCAGTAAGGCGCGTGGGATTTGTAATTCATCAAGAATGTGCTGATCCCAATCCAGATTGTGAATATTGAATAACATTGTACGAGATGCATTCGTGAAATCCGTAACGTGAACACGGCCTTGAGTCATTTTCCAGACTAACCAAGTGTCCACAGTACCGAATAGCAGTTCGCCTTTTTCGGCCCGTTCACGTGCGCCTTCGACATGATCCAAAATCCATTTTACTTTGGTACCGGAGAAGTAAGGGTCCACAACTAGCCCTGTATTCTGGCGAATATATTCTTCCAGCCCCTCTTTCTGCTTCAGTTTAGTACAGACATCCGCAGTACGGCGACATTGCCACACAATAGCATTATAGATAGGTTTGCCAGTTTCTTTTTCCCAGATAATGGTTGTTTCACGCTGGTTAGTAATACCGATGCCTGCAATCTGATCAGAGCTAATATCCGCTTTCGCTAATACTTCTACCAGCGTTGAGCTTTGGGTTGCCCAGATTTCCATCGGATCATGCTCGACCCAGCCGGGTTTCGGATAAATCTGGGTAAATTCTCTTTGTGAAATAGAGATAATATTAGCATTGTGATCAAGAATGACAGCTCGTGAGCTGGTTGTTCCCTGATCAAGGGCAACGATATATTTTTCCTCAATCATATTCTTTGTTGTCATGATAATAACCTGTTTTGGAGATCCTCTACTTTAAGCTTTCTTTTTGTTCTGGTTTTCAGTTTTACCAACACTAGTTGGCAGATTGCGGCCAATAAGTTTACGGTAGCCAAATGCCCCGATAATGCCGCCGATAATTGGAGCGGTCAGAGTAACCAGGCAGTAAGGGATTTCACGTCCACCAGTTAGCGCAATATCTCCCCAGCCAGCCAGATAAGCAACTAATTTAGGGCTAAAATCACGGGCTGGATTCAGGGCGAAGCCTGTTAGTGGGCCAAATGCACCACCGATAACGGCAATCAGAATACCAATCAGTAATGGAGCCAGAGGACCACGGGGAACGCCGTTACCATCGTCAGTCAGCGCCATAATCAGACATAGTAAAACGGCGGCAATGATGGCTTCTATCATAAATGCCTGAGAAATAGAAAGTGATGCCATTGGATAAGTAGAGAATACGCCCGCAGTAAACAGACTTTCAGAGGTACCACGAACGATATTATGTACCTGTTCGTAATCAAGGAATATATTGTAATACATCGTATAGACGATAGCCGCAGCGACAAAACCACCAATCATCTGGGCAATAATAAAAGGAATAACTTTTTTGCCGCTAAAACGGGCAAACAGCCATAAGGCAATGGTTACAGCTGGGTTAAGGTGACCGCCGGAAACACCTGCGGTAAGATAAACAGCTAAAGCAACTCCCAGACCCCAAATAATACTGATTTCCCACAAACCCAGTTGTGCGCCGGCAATACGGGCAGCGGCAACGCAACCCAGACCAAAGAAGACCAGTAGTGCGGTACCAAGAAACTCAGCGATACATTGCCCGGTTAATGTCGTGCTAGTAGTTTGGCTCATATGTTCTATCCTACTAAGAAGATTTTAGAGTGATAATTATTCTTTTCGCCTTTCAGACATTGAAAGGTGGATTATGTAAATTTATCGTTAATGCGCGCAAACGAGAAATAGCGCAATTGAAATGTGTGTGTTGTGTCAACAAAATGAGCGAATTCGCATCTTTTTATGATTGTGCTAAAAATTAAAGTATGAGCCGCTTTGTGCTTTTATTTGAATAGTTATTTTACTTGTACTGGGGATGTTGCTAGACAGGGGCGCTTTGGCTACATACAATCAGACAATTGCTTATAAGGGGGAACCGAGAATGTCATTTGAAGTTTTTGAAAAGCTGGAAGCCAAGGTTCAGCAGGCGGTTGATACTATTACCCTGCTACAAATGGAAATTGAAGAATTAAAAGAAAAAAACAGATCTTTATCTCAGGAAATTCAGAATGCAACCAGTAGCAATGAGTCTTTGGCTCGTGAAAATGAGCAATTGAAGCAAGAGCAGCAGGGTTGGCAGGAGCGTCTTCGTGCCTTGTTAGGCAAAATGGAAGATGTTCAGTAACGACAATTTCTAGCAGACAAAAAAGGGCGATTCAAAAAAATCGCCCTTAATTTTATACATTGCTGTCAGATGATCTCATCTTCTTCGCTATCATCAAGCCCCAGCGGCTCTTCGGATAGGATGATACCAGTATTATCAGCATACAGATAATCACCAGAGAAGAAAGTTACACCACCGAAATTTACCCGGATATCGCTTGTTCCGGTACCTTCATCACGACAGCCAGCCGGAATAGCCGCTATAGCCTGAATACCAAGGTCAAGCTCTGCCAGTTGATCAACTTGACGTACAGCACCGTAAACGACAATGCCTTCCCATTCATTTTGCACAGCGAGTTGTGCAAGTTCTGCATCAATCAATGCTTGGCGTACAGAACCACCACCATCTACCAGCAAAATGCGACCACGACCGTTTTCTTCAAGCAGGTCATAAAGCAACCCGTTATCTTCAAAGCATTTAACTGTGATGATTTGACCACCAAATGAAGTACGTCCACCAAAATTGGAGAACATAGGCTCTACCACATTTATTTCTTCCTGATAGATATCACAAAGCTCGGAAGTATCATATTTCATAGGATTTACGTCTGGTTAAGGTATGGAACGATAAGTATATCCCTTCCAGGCTGGTGTTAGCAAAATCATCAATTGATAAAATGGTACAAAAGATCAAATTCTGCCTGGTTAATTAAGAATAAGACCGATAGAAAAAAGAATGTTAGTCAGTAGTGCTGTTTTGACCATCTGTTCTAGCATTGGACGCATTCCTTCTGATGTGGGTTCATTAAGTACATACCACATGTGCTTGAGTAATAAGGGTAGAGCGAGCAGGAATAGCCAACCGGTCCAGCCAGGCAAATTTCGTATGGTAAATAATACCAAGCAGAATATTGCTCCGATTATCAGACTGACATGATAGTAACGGGCTTTTTTAGGGCCGAGACGGACAGCCAAGGTGTTTTTGCCATGTCGTTTGTCATCTTCAATATCGCGCAAGTTATTAATATTCAAAACAGCAGTAGACAGAAAACCGCAGGCCGTTGCCGGCAACATAACAATTGAGTCAAAAAAACTAGCTTGAAGATAGTAAGTCCCGGCAACACTTAACCAGCCAAAGAAAATCATTACTGAAATATCACCGAGTCCCATATAACCATAAGGTTTTGTACCGACTGTATAGGTAATTGCGGCAACAATTGCTAGCAAACCAAGTACCAAGAAACCTAATATGTCCCTAGGTTCTTCACAGGCAATAGCAATCAGGGTAGCACCAGATAGGCAAGCCAGCAGCACCATAATCTTCAGTGCCCTTTTCATCTGTGAAGCAGTAATAATTCCTTTTTGCATACCGCGCAGTGGTCCGATACGTTTTTCGGTATCACTTCCTTTAACAACATCACCGTAGTCATTGGCGAGATTGGATAAAATTTGCAGTATGGCGGCTGTTAATAGAGCAAGTAAGGCAACAGGGAGCTTGAAATGCCCGTTCCAGGCAGCAAGGGCTGATCCGGTCATGATAGCGGCAAGTGCCAGCGGAAGCGTTTTAGGACGCAAACTTTCCAGCCATGCTTGGGTTTGACTAATGGAAGTTGATGAGTTCATTTCTGCGTTAACTCGCTCCTTTGGATGTTATAAAAAAGTGATGGGAGGCAAGCCTCCCATCATTTATAGCGAATCAAGGAATCACATACCCCGATTATAGAATAAATCGGCTTAGATCTTCATCTGCAACCAGTTCATCTAAATGTTCTTTAACGTAGTCAGCATTGATGTCGACTGACTGACCGTGACGTTCGCTAGCTTCAAAAGAGATATCTTCCATCAGTCGTTCAAGAACAGTATGTAAGCGACGAGCACCGATATTTTCGGTTGATTCGTTTACCTGCCATGCTGCTTCAGCGATTCTGCGGATTCCGTCAGTGGTGAAACTGATGTCCATTCCTTCTGTTGCCATCAGTGCTTTGTATTGTTCAGTCAAAGATGCGCTAGGTTCAGTTAGAATGCGTTCAAAATCTTCTGTGGTTAATGCTTGCAGTTCCACGCGGATTGGCAAACGCCCTTGTAATTCGGGGATCAGATCAGAAGGACTGGAAACCTGGAATGCACCGGATGCGATAAACAGGATATGGTCTGTTTTTACCATGCCATGTTTAGTGGATACAGTACAACCTTCCACCAGTGGCAGTAGGTCACGTTGAACGCCTTCACGGGAAACATCAGGGCCTGAAGTCTGACCGCGTTTACAGATCTTGTCGATTTCATCAATGAAGACAATGCCGTGTTGTTCAACTGAATCAATTGCCTGCTGTTTCAACTCTTCAGGGTTAACCAGTTTAGCGGCTTCTTCTTCTACCAACAGTTTGAAGGCATCTTTGATTTTCAGCTTACGTGATTTGTGTTTCTGACCGGCAAGGTTCTGGAACATGGATTGTAACTGATTGGTCATCTCTTCCATGCCAGGAGGGGCCATGATTTCCACGCCCACGGGTGCGGTAGCAACGTCGATTTCGATTTCTTTATCATCAAGCTGACCTTCACGTAATTTCTTACGGAATGCTTGGCGTGCTGCTGATGGTTCAGACTGAACTTCTGCTTGCCCCCAGTTATTTTTTGCTGGTGGGATCAACACATCCAGAATACGCTCTTCTGCCAATTCTTCAGCCCGGTAACGGTTTTTTTCAATGGATTGCAGCCGAACCATTTTAACCGCAGCGTCTGTTAGATCACGGATAATAGAGTCGACTTCTTTACCAACGTAGCCAACTTCTGTGAATTTTGTTGCTTCAACTTTGATGAATGGTGCATTTGCCAGTTTTGCCAGCCGACGTGCGATTTCGGTTTTGCCTACACCAGTCGGGCCAATCATCAGAATATTTTTAGGCGTCACTTCGTAACGCAGCATTTCATTCAACTGCATACGACGCCAGCGGTTACGGAGTGCGATAGCTACAGCGCGTTTCGCTTTGTCCTGACCAATAATGTAGTTGTCAAGTTCACTGACAATTTCGCGTGGAGTCATTTCAGACATACTATCTATCCTTACGCTTTTGAAGGAAGTTCTTCGAATTTGTGATTATGGTTGGTGTAAATACAGATATCACCGGCAATTGTCAGCGCTTTCTCTGCAATTTCTCTGGCATTGAGATCAGTATTTTCCAGCATTGCCCGTGCGGCGGCCTGCGCGTATGGGCCACCAGAACCAATAGCAATCAAGTCATTTTCAGGCTGAATAACATCGCCGTTGCCTGTGATGATAAGGGAGCTGTTTTCATCTGCTACTGCCAGTAATGCTTCCAGTTTGCGCAACATACGGTCAGTTCGCCAATCTTTGGCAAGTTCAACAGCTGCCTTTGTCAGGTGGCCTTGATGCATTTCAAGTTTACGTTCAAACAGCTCAAACAGAGTAAAAGCGTCTGCTGTACCGCCGGCAAAACCCGCGATTACTTTGTCATTATAGAGGCGGCGAACTTTCCGGACATTGCCTTTCATGACGGTATTACCCATCGTTGCCTGTCCATCACCACCGATTACGACTTGGCCATTACGGCGAACACTTACGATTGTAGTCACGAGTAAGCCCTTGGTTACAAAATAGATAAATGTGACGCACGGTATTTTCGGCAGTGTATATAGCTATCGAAAATACCGTGTGCACGGTGCTAGGAGTTATAAATGGGGGAGGATTATAATTTTTCAACCCCCTGTTACACGGAGAATACAACCGGGTACTCCGGCACCTTTCAGACGTTCCTGCATTTTTTCAGCGGTGCTTTTACTGTAGGGACCAAGAATAACACGATGCCAGCCGCCCCCCGTTGTGATTTGGCTTTCAATACCGGCAAATGCCAGTCTGGCGCGTACTGATTCAGCCTGATCCATATTACGGAATGAACCACACTGTAAAATCATGCGTTGTGCGCTTTCTGCTGGTTTAGGTTTACTGGTTTCAACTGATGGTGTTTGCGGTTGAATTGTTTGAACTTGTACTTGTTGCTGAGGTTGTAGCCTTGCTTCCAGCGGTTGTTGCGTCTCTGTTGGTGGCTTGATGATAACTTGTGAACGTGGCACTTGAACGCCATTGTATGGAACTTCTGGCAATGAAGTTGCTGGTTGTTGCATATCTGCCTGCATCTGTTCAAGTAGCTGCCGTTGTTCTGCGGTTAACTGGGTTTGTGAATTTATTTGTCCGCTAGATGATGGATCACGCGGAGTCGCTATGCCGACAGGGCGATTTTCCAACTCTTTGATGTAGCGCCAGCGCTCTTCCGGTTTTGGCGGTAAGCCGTGATTTTGCTGAGGATGTTTTGGTAGTGTGTCTGGAGCGCTTTCCTGTTTATTGTGGGTAATAAAGTAAAGACCACCAATAAAGATGACCACCAAGGCTATTGCTACTGCCAATGTTGTTTTTGGCAAACCTTGGGTTTGGTGTTTTTTCTTGTCGGTATTTTTACGGCGGGGGTTTGAACGCCCGCGGCTCACATAATCTCGTTGTGCCACTGTCTAATTCGCTGAGTTATTTAAATAAAAGAAAATAAACAATATATTACTTAACCTGCGGTTATTTGCCTAGCTTTTAGGCGAACAGGCACTTTGTCGAATGATGAGTTCAGATTCTAATAATTGAGAACCGCCAGATGTTGTGTGGCCCTGGATTTGATCGAGTAATAGCAGCATTGCTTTGTGACCAATCTGATAACGAGGTTGGCCAACCGTGGTCAGAGGTGGATCGCTGTACGTGGCTAAATTTAAGTTATCGAACCCAATAATTGATAAGTCTTCCGGTATTTTTAAGCCCATTCTTTTAGCTTGCCACATGACGCCAATCGCCATCACATCGCTGTGGCAGAAAATGGCGGTAGGAGGCTCTGGTAGAGACATCAACTGTTCGGTCAGCTTTGCACCGCTTTCATGGGTAAAATTACCCTGGACAATATAATCTTCACGAATTGTCCCACCAGAGCGCCGCAATGCTTGTATATATCCCTGAAGGCGATAACGGCAAAGTAGCATATCTTCCGGTCCGGAAATGCAGGCAATATGTTTATGACCCAGTGTTTGCAGGTAATGGGTGGCGTTGAATGCTGCGGTCAGGTTATCAATATGAATAGTTGGAAGTTCTAGATCAGGTGCAAATTCGTTTGCCATCACCATTGGCGGCAGGTTTTTTTGTTCTTCTTTACTGGCATCAAATGGAATGTTAGAACCGAGCAGCAACATACCATCAATCTGTTTAGTGATAATCAGGTTGAGAAATGCGTGTTCTTGTTTATGCTGATGTTGACAATCACCGATTAACACTAGATAACCATGTTGCGTGGCTGTCTCTTCGATACCACAAATCACATCTGTGAAAAAAGGGTCACTGATATTCGGCACTATTACCAGGATCGTTTTCGACTCACTGCGTTTGAGATTGCGGGATAAGTTATTAGGATAATAGCCCACAGCCAGTACAGCTTGCTCCACTTTTTGTCGTGTCTGAGAGGAAACCTTTTCCGGATTCATGAGTGTTCTTGATACTGTTGCGGTAGAAACGCCAGCCACTTCAGCGACATCTTTCATCGTTGCGGAGGTGCCATTCTTTTTCTGCTCCAAAACTCACTCCTCATTTCCTGACTGATTAGTTATACCTGTTATCTTTCAAGTTGCCTCTTTGTTGGCTGCACTCACTCACCCCGGTCACAGAGTTATCTATGTTCCCGGGGATTCGCTCCCTTGCCGTTGCGATCCATCTTGAAATCCATAGGGTATAAACGATTGTCATTTTTGGGTTGCCGGAAGCCATCAGTCATTTTAAGTAAAATAATGACATTTGGTTTAGGATTATGACAATGTTATTAAGGGATCATTCTAAACAGTTTGGCAAATTCGTTTATTCCTTAGTTTGCAAAAAAAGGTGATATAAATCATTTATTCGATGTGGCTCGCAAATTAGTAAATAATTTTTCATTGATTGCGTTTATCAAGTGTGATTTTTCCGAGTAGTTAATAGAAGAATGTTTTATTTGATAAACTTATACCTGTTATCTTTCAAGTTGCCTCTTTGTTGGCTGCGTTCACTTACCCCAGTCACATCGTTATCTATGCTCCTGGGGATGCGTTCTCTTGCCGCCGCACTGCAACTTGAAATCTATTGGGTATATATGCTTAAAAATAAAGGTCATTAACCATCCGTTGGGTCCACATCAATACTCCATTTCACTTTTCGAGTTTGCGGCAACGCGGTTATTTGTGGGTAGACCATTGCCATTATTTTCTGTAGAGAAATTCTAGATGGATGTTGAATGAGTAGCTGCCAGCGATAACGACCGCTTCTTTTTGCCTGTAATGCAGGTACTGGTCCCATGATCCATAAGTTATCCTCGCGCAGAGGATGATTTTCAAAAAGCAAACGTAATTGCTGTAAAAAGACGGGTGACTGCTGATTATCATGATCTTCTGACCGCAAGATAATATGGCTGGTAAATGGCGGCAAAAATACGTTTTGTCGTTCATCCATAGCTTGGGCAGCGAATGCGTCGTAGCCTTTGTTCAACAGAATTTGCAATAACGGATGATCAGGATGATGGGTCTGGAGAACCACTTCTCCCTGTTTACCTGCCCGACCAGCACGGCCAGATACTTGCGTATAAAGCTGTGCGAAGCGTTCCGCTGCCCGGAAGTCTGCAGAAAATAGGGCGCCATCAACATCCAGCAAGGAGACTAGCGTGACATTAGGGAAATGGTGACCTTTTGCCAGCATTTGTGTGCCGATTAATATACGGGCACCTCCGGCATGAATATCAGTCAATCGTTGCTCCAGTGCTCCTTTACGACTGGTGGTATCTTTGTCAATTCGGGTAATAGGCACACCGGGAAACAGGTCTGAAATACCACTTTCAAGCTGTTCTGTGCCAAGGCCAGCAGGTTGAAGATGGGTAGAGCCGCATTGTGGGCACTGGTGAGGAACTGAGCGTTGGCTGTCACAATGATGGCAACGCAACTGACGATGGTGCTGATGTAGCGTGTAATAATGGTCACAGCGTTGGCATTCTGCAATCCAACCACACTCATGACAAAGTAAGGCCGGTGAATAACCACGGCGGTTGAGGAACAGCATTATCTGGTTGCCCGCTTTTAGATGTTCCTCAATACGCTTTATAAGTGGCTGAGATAACCCGACTCTTATCGGCAAACCTTTTAAATCCAGTAAATGTTGAGTGGCGGGTTGGGCATGACCTGCCCGTTTGGATAATGTTAGCTGGCGGTATTTGCCTTGTTGCACATTATAAAGTGTTTCCAGTGCTGGAGTAGCAGAACCCATGATAACCGGGATATTTTCTTTTTTTGCCCTGAATACTGCTAAATCACGGGCATGGTAACGCCAGCCTTCCTGTTGTTTATAAGAGCTATCGTGTTCTTCATCGATAATGATGACACCCAAACAGGCAAATGGTGTAAATAGGGCTGAGCGTGTACCGATGATAATCGCATTCTCACCGCGTTGTGCTCGCAGCCATACAGCCAGGCGTTCACTGTCATTCAAGGCTGAATGGAGAACGTCAACCGGTGCATTGAAGCGTTTTCTGAAACGGCGGATTGTCTGTGGTGTCAGGCCAATTTCCGGTACAAGGATCAGCGCCTGTTTACCTTGTGCCAGAATATTCTCCAGTACGCTAAGATAAATTTCTGTTTTACCTGAGCCGGTGACTCCAGCCAGTAACCAGGCAGAAAATTGCTGATCCTCTGCGCGGATCGCACCAATTGCTGTGGCCTGTTCTGTATTCAATTTCAGGCGTTCGCCGGTGATTTGAAAATGGTTCCTCCAGTCTTTAGACTCAGGTTGCATAGGATACAAATCGATAAGTGCTTTCTTTTTAAGTGACTGAAGGGCGCTTTCGCTCAATTCCAGTTCTGTAATCTGATGGCGATATATCGTTTTCTGGCGCAGTGTTGCCAGCGCTTGCTGTTGTTTTGGTGAGCGTTTCAGTTGCGCCAGCGGTATTTCAGCACCTGTCGGAGTCACTCGCCATTGCCAGAGCGGAGTTGGTTCAGCAGGTTTTCCCTGACGAAGCAATACCGGCAATGCATGAAACAGGACTTCGCCTAGCGGATAATGGTAATAGTTGGAAGCCCAGAGTAATAATTGCCAAAGATCTGCTGAAAATAAAGGGCGAGTATCGAGAATAGATTCTATTGGTTTCAGTTGTTCTGCTGGAATATCACTACTATCGGTTGTTCCAGTGACGATACCAATCGCTTTACGTTTGCCAAAAGGTACTGTTACCCGCATCCCGGCAACGGGTAATTGGCTGTTTGCGGGTAGTAGATAGTCAAAAGAACGAGTAAGAGGGACCGGCAAAGCAACCTGAACAACAGCCATAAAATTATTCCATAAGATCAATGAGTAAGTCAGAGTATAGTCAAAAATTGACTATAGAGTATCACAGACCATGAACGGATTTCATTGCGAGATAGATGGATATTCTGTATGATCCGCCGCCTTTGGTATGGAAGATGCCAAACTTATTTTATCAACGCGACGTGTGGTGTCTGGCGGCAACAGGGCTGGATAGCGACACGGCCTTAACAGAGGTTATCCCATGAAAAAAGGTATTCATCCTAAATATGAAGCAGTTACTGCAACTTGTTCTTGCGGTAATGTAATGCAAATCAGATCTACCGTTGGTCACTCCCTGAATTTGGACGTATGTGGTCAATGTCACCCATTCTATACTGGTAAACAACGTGATGTTGCTACCGGTGGTCGTGTTGATCGCTTTAACAAACGTTTCAACGTTCCAGGTGTTGGCAAGTAATTGCGGATTTGTGTCTGCTTATAGAGCAGGCCACTGGTACGAACAAACGCCCGGTGCTTTGCATCGGGCGTTTTGCATTTAAAGTGAACATAACAACAAAGCCCCTGAATTTTGCAGCGGGCTTTGTTGTGCCACCATCAATATTCCCAGGTATCGGGATCAATACCCAATTCACGCATGATCTCTTTTGCTGCTTCTGGGATTTCATCGTTACGCTCTTTGCGTAAGTCATTATCATCAGGAAGTGGTTGCCCGGTAAATGCATGCAGGAATGCTTCACACAGCAATTCACTGTTAGTTGCGTGACGCAGGTTATTTACCTGGCGACGGGTACGCTCATCAGTGAGAATCCTCAACACTTTCAAAGGAATTGAAACTGTGATTTTCTTCACTTGTTCACTTTTTTTGCCATGTTCAGCATAAGGGCTGACATATTCACCGTTCCATTCAGCCATGGGGTACCTTAAATAGTCGTATAGTCATAAAATTAAGCCAGATAACAGAGCCAGCTTTCGTTGTGAAATATTGCCATTTTATCGTGATTTCCTTATCAATTATACAGTTATAGTATATTCGATAAACTAATTGCTACTAATAAAAGTATCATAATTATGATGGATAATTATCCCATTGGTTAATCTAACTGCAAAGAAGTTTAGATGTCTAGATGTGTTGACGTCCATTATGGTAGAGGATATTCTTCCTTGACTCAATTTATGGCAGACAGTGGTAACTGATATGACACGCAAACAGGCAACGATAGCAGTTCGCAGTGGGCTGAATAATGATGAGCAATATGGCTGCGTTGTTCCACCTATTTATCTTTCCAGTACTTATAATTTTACTGATTTCAATCAGCCGAGGACACATGATTATTCCCGGAGGAGCAATCCTGGTCGTGATATGGTGCAGAGAGCATTGGCTGAATTGGAGGGAGGGGTAGGTGCTGTAATGACCAGCAGTGGAATGTCAGCGATTCACCTACTATGCACCGTTTTTCTAAAGCCTGGTGATCTGTTGGTTGCTCCTCATGACTGTTATGGCGGTAGTTACCGATTGTTTGACAGTCAGAGTAAACGTGGTGCTTATGAAGTCGCTTTTGTCGATCAGGGGGATGAACAGGCGTTAAAGCGAGTATTGTCCAGAAAGCCAAAGCTGGTATTGATTGAAACGCCGAGTAATCCTTTATTACGTATTGTCGATATTGCCCGTATATGCCAGCTTGCCCATGAAGTAGGTGCGATAGTCATTGCTGATAATACTTTTCTGAGTCCAGTATTACAGAAACCGCTGGAATTAGGAGCGGACTTGGTTGTTCATTCCTGTACTAAATACCTTAACGGACATTCTGATGTTATTGCTGGAGCGATTATTGCTAAGGATGAAGAGATAGCAACAGAACTTGCTTGGTGGGCCAATAATATTGGTGTAACTGGTGCGGCGTTTGATAGTTACCTGTTACTGCGTGGAATACGTACTTTATCGCCACGGGTACTTTTACAGCAAAATAATGCGCTAGAGATTGTGAATTATCTTCAACAGCAACCGTTAGTGAAAAAGCTTTTTTACCCCTCTTTGAAAGATCATCCAGGACATGAAATTGCTTGTAAGCAGCAATCTGGTTTTGGCGCAATGATAAGTTTTGAGTTAGATGGCAGTGAACAGGCGATACGCTGTTTTCTGTCTGAGTTAAAATTATTTACTTTGGCGGAATCATTAGGTGGTGTGGAAACTTTAATTTCCCATACGGCAACGATGACTCATGCTGGAATGTCAGCACAGGCAAGGGCAGAAGCGGGGATTACGGATTCACTATTGCGTGTTTCTGTAGGTATCGAAGATAGTCAGGATTTAATCACTGACTTAGAAAATGCATTTCAGGCAGTAGTAAAGGAGTGACCATGGGTGCACTGGCAGTAGCAGGGGCGGAAAATGGCCGCCAATTACATAAGTTTGGTGGCAGCAGTCTCGCGGATGTGAAATGTTATCAACGGGTAGCTAAGATTATGGCTAATTACAGCCAACCTGGTGATTTAATGGTGGTATCCGCGGCAGGCAGCACAACTAACCAGTTAATTAACTGGCTTAAGCTCAGTCAGAACGACCGTATTTCTGCCCATCAGGTACAGCAGGTTCTGCGCCGTTATCAGCAGGATCTTATTAAGGGATTGCTACCTGAAACTGTTGCTGAAGAATTGATGGAGGGTTTTATTGCTGATCTTGAAAGATTGAGTGCATTACTGGATAAGCCGGTTAGTGATGTGACTTATGCCGAAGTTGTTGGTCACGGTGAGATCTGGTCTGCACGTCTGATGTCAGCAGTACTAGAAGCTCAGGGGATTCCTAGCGCTTGGGTAGACGCCCGTCAGTTTTTACGTGCCGAGCGGACAGCTCAGCCACAAATTGATATTGCACTTTCTCAGCCATTGTTGGGTCAGTTGTTAACTCAAAATCCAAATAAACGATTGGTTGTGACGGGTTTTATCTCCAGTAATCATGATGGAGAAACGGTTCTGTTGGGACGTAATGGCAGTGACTACTCTGCAACTCAGGTTGGTGCTTTGGCTGGGGCGAAACGAGTGACTATCTGGAGTGATGTTGCTGGTGTTTACAGTGCTGACCCAAGAAGAGTAAAAGATGCTTGCCTGTTGCCTTTATTGCGTTTGGATGAAGCCAGTGAGCTGGCTCGTCTTGCTGCTCCTGTATTGCATACTCGTACCTTGCAGCCTGTTTCCTCTAGCGATATTGATCTGCTACTGCGTTGCAGCTACCAACCAGAGCAGGGTTCTACCCGTATTGAAAGGGTGCTAGCGACTGGGACTGGGGCAAAAATTGTTACTAGTCATGATGATGTTTGCCTGATTGAGTTGCATGTGGCTGCATATCATGATTTTAAACAGATCCACAAAGATATCGATTTGTTGTTAAAACAGGGACAAATTCGTCCGTTGGCAACAGGTATTCATCCTGACTGTAATCTGATTCAGCTTTGTTACACTGCCGAAGTGGTGAATAGTGCCCTGAATGCTCTGGAAGATGCCGCGTTGCCGGGGAAATTGTCCTTGAGAAAAGGTCTGGCGCTGGTGGCATTGGTTGGTGCAGGTGTATGTAAGAATCCATTGCATTGTCATCGTTTTTATCAACAACTTAAAGATCAGCCAGTAGAATTTATCTGGCATGCAGAGGATGGCATTAGCCTTGTTGCTGTATTGCGAACCAATCAGACTGAGCATGTCATTCAGGGGTTGCACCAGAGTTTGTTCCGTGCTGAAAAGCGGATTGGTCTGATTTTGTTCGGTAAAGGAAATATCGGTTCTCGTTGGTTAGAGCTATTCACCCGTGAGCAGAAAAATATTTCTGCTCGCAGTGATTTTGAATTTATTCTGGCGGGGGTAGTGGATAGCCGCCGAAGTTTGCTTGATTATCAGGGGATTGATGCTAGCCGGGCATTAGCTTTCTTTGATAATGAGGCGATAGAGCATGATGTTGATGAGCTGTTCCTGTGGATGCGAGCGCATCCTTATGATGATTTGGTTATCCTGGATGTGACTGCGAGTGAAGAATTGGCCCGGTGTTACACCGATTTCGCCAGCTATGGTTTCCATGTTATCAGTGCTAATAAAATTGCGGGTTCTTCCAGTAGTAACGATTATCGTCTTATCCGTGATGCATTCGCCAAAACAGGTCGTCACTGGTTTTATAATGCGACAGTGGGTGCTGGCTTGCCGATCAACCATACTGTGAGAGATTTACGAGAAAGTGGCGATACCATTCTGTCGATCAGCGGGATCTTCTCCGGCACATTATCTTGGCTGTTTCTACAATTTGATGGTTCCGCGCCATTTAGTGACTTAGTTGAGCAAGCGTGGCAGCAGGGATTGACAGAGCCTGATCCGCGTATTGATCTGTCTGGCCAAGATGTGATGCGTAAATTAATTATCCTTGCCCGTGAAGCGGGGTATGAGATTGAACCAGAGCAAGTACGTGTTGAGTCACTCGTCCCGAAAGAAGCAGCATCAGGTTCTATTGAGCAATTCTTTGATAACAGTGGTGCTATTAATGAGCAAATGGTACAGCGATTGGCAGCAGCACAGGAAATGGGTATGGTGTTGCGTTATGTTGCTCGTTTTAATGCGAACGGTAAGGCAAAAGTAGGTGTTGAGGCGGTATGTCCTGATAACCCGCTAGCTTCTTTGTTACCGTGTGACAATCTATTTGCGATTGAGAGCCGCTGGTATCGTGATAATCCGCTGGTGATCCGCGGACCGGGCGCTGGTCGTGATGTGACAGCAGGAGCGATTCAATCTGATCTTAACCGTTTGTCGCAGCTGCTTTGAGTTGTAAAACTTTCACTTTAATCTGATGTGATTTCCTTCGCTTGATATTCGAGGAAACGTGAGGAAGGTTGCTCTGAGAAGAGAGTTCTTCCTCATTGTTGTCTTGGACATTTTGATCTGCCAACTCGATGTAAACATAACCAAATATCCATTGATGAATTTTTTTCCGATTCAGGATGAAGATTACTCACTCGCTTAACCCAAATTTTTTGTTGACTAAAAAATGCCAATCATTCATCTTGTTTAGACGTCTAAACGTATAGGTGTTTGGATGTTTAAATAAGAGTGGCTGGCAAATTATAAGATAGAAAATTATTCCGTTTGTTAACGAGGTGCAGGGTATGAGTTTTTTTCACGCTAATCAGCGAGAGGCGCTGAATCAGAATCTGGCTGAACTGGAAGGGCAGATCCGTGTTTCATTTGAATTCTTTCCACCACGTACAGTAGAGATGGAAAAAACCCTGTGGAAATCCATTGGCCGATTGAGCACCCTTAAGCCTAAATTTGTTTCCGTTACTTATGGTGCTAACTCTGGTGAACGTGATCGAACCCATAGCATTATCAAGGGAATAAAAGAAAAAACGGGTCTTGAGGCGGCTCCACACCTTACTTGCATTGATGCCAGCCGTGATGAATTGCGCAAAATAGCCCGTGATTACTGGGATAATGGTATCCGTCATATTGTGGCTTTACGTGGTGATTTACCGGATAACAGTGAAAAACCCAAAATGTATGGGGTTGATCTGGTTGAGTTACTTAAGGAAGAAGCTGATTTTGATATTTCAGTTGCTGCATACCCTGAAGTTCATCCTGAAGCGAAAAGCTCCCAGGCTGATTTGATTAGCCTGAAACGGAAAATTGATGCTGGTGCAAGCCGTGCTATTACTCAATTCTTCTTTGATGTGGAGAGTTACCTGCGTTTTCGTGACCGTTGTGTTGCTGCCGGGATTGATGTGGAAATTGTCCCAGGAATTCTGCCGGTATCTAACTTCCGTCAGCTTCGGCGTTTTGCTGCAATGACCAATGTTCGTATTCCGAGTTGGATGACCAGAATGTTTGATGGGTTAGATGATGATCCTGAGAGTTCTAATTTGGTTGGTGCTTCTATTGCAATGGATATGGTAAAGATTTTAAGCCGTGAAGGTGTGAAAGATTTTCACTTTTATACCTTGAATCGCGCGGAACTGAGTTATGCAATCTGCCATACTTTGGGTGTTCGTCCTTAATCGTTGGCTCTTACTAAGAAAACCTCTTAGTAAGAGCATTTTTTTTGCGGCCTTACTTCGATAAAGGATAAACTTTCATTTGTTTATAGGACAATAAGATTAATATATTTAAATATAATGTGTTTATGTTTCTGATGGTTAGAATTCCTTTCAGAGTTCATCGGAGATCAGTTATTGGTCGCGAATAGTTTTTTCATTAGCGAAATAAAGCGTTATGCCTATCTATTTATAGACAATTACCTTTGGGGTAGGTTCTTATTTGCTTAATAGAGCGTCATTGAATTATCACGGAATACAATGATGAAGAGATGCTAAAGATATTTGAATTTGTCATGCAGAGTCACTGAGGATAAACCATCGGAGTCAATATCTGTGCGTAAAAATGAACAAGGGCGGTTTCCCGGCCCTTGCAGATTTAAGTAGATTTCAGCAGGTTAAAGAATGCTGATCTGTACTGACATGGTATTCTGAGGCCAATTAGCAGAAGTGTTCTGGTATCTGAAGATACCATTCTGGTAACCGTCTAGGACGTATTCCTTAAGGAAGCCAGCCACAATTTGGCCCCCAGCACACGGCCAAGTGTAGTACCCGTTTGTAATGCAAACTGGCGTAGAAGAGTACAGCGAGTATGGCAGCATACCGCCGTTCATCCAAGCAAAGGAATTGTATCCGTAGCCAATTTCCAGAACAGCGGCGCGGAGCTGTTGCCCTCCGTGATTGCAGTTCGTTACCGACAAGTTGGAAGTGTATTCCCATCCGCAATTCGTCGAGCCAACGGCATAGACCCATATATTGGTTAGCGGAGGTGCTGGGATGTAAGCTAGTTCAGACTTAGTGTTGAGTTCTTTCTCTTCAACCCGGACGGGACTCTCAGGGTTAGGCAGCAGAGGTGATTGCGCTGTCAGGGCATTTTGAGTGGCAGGAACCTCCTGCGGTTGCTCTGTTTGGGTTTGGGCATAGGCATTAACGCCAAACAAGGAAGCAAGAGATAACAAAATGGCAAGTTTATTTTTCTTCATGATTTAATCCTCTTAGAAATGGAAGAGCACAATTCTAGGGAAGTGAGCAAAAATCACATTATTAAATTTTATTTATGTAATGAGGGGCGGTCTGCCCTTGGCGCGTCTTTGCTTATCTCATTGCGGAACAGAGCTGGGTAAATTATAAGGAATTATTCTTTAACAAAACTGTGGAATTCTTTCCCTAAGTTCTCATTAAGAGCGAAGCAAACTTTTAGGATTAGGGGAGGAGGGATAGCTAACAACCCATCGGGCTGACAATAAAAAGGGCGGTTTCCCGCCCCAGATTTAAGCTAATTTCAGCAGGTTAAAGAATGTTAATCTGCACGGACATGGTATTCCAAGGCGAATTCGTGGAAGTGTTCTGGTACCTGAAGGTACCATTCTGGTTGCCGTCGAGGTTGTATTCATTAAGGAAGCCAACCACAGTTTGGCCCGCAGTGCACGGCCAAGTGTAATACCCGTTCGTAATACAAACTGTTTGAGAAGAGTACATCTCTGATTTAGACAGTATACCGCCGTTCATCCAGGCAATGGGGTTGACCCCGTAGCCAATTTCCAGAACGGCGGCACGGAGCTGTTGTCCTCCATGATCGCAGGTCGTTGCAAACAAGTTAGACGTGTATTCCCATCCGCAATTCGTTGAGCCAACGGCATAGACCCACATATTGGTTAGCGCAGGTGCGGGAGCGTGAACAGACCCATCCTCGATTTTGAGATTCTGCTCTTCGGCTCGGATGGGACTCTTAGCGTTAGGCAGTAGCTGGGATTGCTCTATTAGGACTTTTTGAGCAGCTGGGATTGCCGGCAGTTGCTCTGTTTGGGCATAGGCATTAACACCAAACAAGGAAGCAAGAGATAGCAAAATGGCAAGTTTATTTTTCTTCATGATTTAATCCTCTTAGAAATGGAAAAATACAATTCTAGGGAAGTGAGAAAAAATCACATCATCAAATTTTATTTATATAATTGGTGAAAATTAATCTGGCGTCATTGCATATTTGCTTGTCCTATTGCGGAAAAAGGGTTGAGTAAATGATAAGGAATTTTTCTTAAATTAGACTTGGCCGGGTGAGAAATAGTTACTTTTTCGTTGTCTATTGAGCACATTTTATATGAGGTTTCCTGGGGAAAAGATATCAGTACTGTGCTCAATAATGTCACTACCGTTGCGCAGAGATTGCCTACTACTGACTGCTACTAACCTGTATTGCGCATTCCTGCGGCGATACCAGCAATGGTTACCATCAACGCCTGTTCGACCCGTGGATCAGGATATTGTTGTTGACGAGAACGTAGTAATAGTTCTGCCTGTAGGACGTTTAATGGATCGGTATAAACATTACGCAGAGCGATTGATTCTGCAATCCACGGTAAATCTGCCATCAGGTGTTCATCCTTGGAAATAGTTAATACCGTCTTAATATCTGCAGAAAGTTGCTCGCGCAGCCTCTGGCCTAACGGCCATAAGCTCTTATCTACCAAACGATGATCGTAATATTCCGTCAACCATAAATCAGCTTTGGCGAAGACCATTTCTAGCATACCAATGCGAGTGGTAAAGAAAGGCCAATCATGGCTCATTTCTGCCAGTACATCCTGTTTACCATCATTCACCACTTTTTGTAGTGCAGCGCCCGCACCTAACCAGGCTGGTAACATCAAGCGGTTCTGTGTCCAAGCGAAAATCCACGGGATAGCGCGCAGACTTTCTACCCCCCCTGTCGGACGGCGTTTGGCAGGGCGGGAACCCAAAGGCAGTTTAGCTAATTCCTGTTCTGGTGTTGCTGCGCGGAAATAAGGCACAAAATCGGGCTGTTCACGCACATAATCACGATACATGTGGCAAGAAACATCAGACAGAGTATCCATCACTTGATGCCATTCCGGTTTAGGCTCTGGTGGAGGCAGCAGGTTTGCTTCCAGAATGGCACTGGCATACAACGCTAAGCTGCTGATAGTGACCTGTGGCAGACCGAATTTAAAACGGATCATTTCACCTTGTTCGGTTACACGTAGGCCACCTTTCAGGCTTCCCGGTGGTTGGGAAAGCAGCGCTGCATGTGCGGGTGCACCGCCACGGCCAATAGTACCGCCGCGACCGTGAAACAAAGTCAGCGTGATGCCCTCTTTTTCACAGGCTTTGATTAGTGCATCTTGTGCTCGGTATTGCGCCCATCCCGCTGCCATCACTCCCGCATCTTTTGCCGAGTCAGAATAGCCAATCATTACCATCTGCTTGTCCTGAATCAGTGAGCGATACCATTGAATATTCATCAATTGTTGAATGACATTCTCGGCGTTGTTCAGGTCATCAAGGGTTTCAAACAGAGGGGCAACTGGCAAGGTGAACGGACAACCGGCTTCTTTTAGCAGTAGGTGAACCGCTAATACATCAGAAGGCACTTTAGCCATTGAGATAACGTAAGCCGCGATGGCATCTTGAGGGGATTCCGCAATGACTTTACAAGTTGCTAAAACTTCTTGAGTTTCAGCGCTTGGTTGCCAGTTATGTGGAAGCAGTGGACGTTTGGAATGCAGCTCACGCAGCAGGAAAGCCTGTTTCTCTTCTTCTGACCAACTGGTGTAGTCACCTAGCTCCAAATATTGTGTCAATTCAGAAATGGCGGTTGTATGGCGGGTGCTTTCTTGACGGACATCAATGCGTACCAGAGATAGGCCAAAACAACGGATGCGGCGTAAGATATCTAATAATTGACCATTGGCAATGATTTCCATCCCACAGGTTCTTAATGACTGATAACAGGCGTAAAGTGGTTGCCAGAGCTGCTCATTATCCACCAGCAAATCAGTTGGCGGCAGAACTTGCTCTCCTTTCAGCTGTTTCTCTAAATAGGTTAGCGTATTGCTGAGTTGTGTCCGTAGTTCTTTAGCGATTTCTCGATAAGGTTCCAGAACTTCATCACCACCTGCCAGTTTACGAACTTCTGGTGTACATTCGGACATGGATAGTTCAGAAACCAGAACCTGAATATCTTTCAAGAATAGATCGGCTGCTTTCCAGCGGCTAAGTAGTAACACATGGCGAGTCACTTCAGCCGTTACGTTTGGATTACCGTCTCGGTCGCCGCCCATCCAGGAAGTAAAGCGGATAGGTACCGCTTCGACCGGTAGGCTGTAATTGATTGACTCTTCCAGTTGTTCGTTGAATTCGCGTAAGAATGCTGGCACACCCTCCCACAAACTGTTTTCCACCATAGCGAAGCCCCATTTAGCTTCATCAATTGGAGTAGGGCGGATTTTACGGATTTCATCGGTATGCCATGACTGAGCAACTAACTGGCGCAGGCGGCGCATAATGTTATTACGTTCATAATCCGCCAGATCATCGTGGTCTAATTGTGACAGACAGGTGTTAACTGCTACCAGTTTATGGATCAATGTACGACGTGCGATTTCAGTTGGGTGAGCGGTGAGAACTAGTTCAATAGACAGTTCATTTACCGCTTTTTTCAGGTCGTCGTTATTGAAATTTTTTTCTTTTAACTGGGTGAATAATTTCGCTAATGCAACCGGGTTGCTGGCAGCTTCACCGTGTGGGGAGATGCTGTGATACTGTTCTGCGACGTTTGTCAGGTTAAGAAATTGGTTGAAGGCGCGGGCAACTGGCAACAGTTCATCATTAGATAGGTTTTGCAATGTAGATAATAGTTGCTGGCGGTGTTCTTCATTGCCGGCGCGGGATGATTTGGATAATTTGCGGATAGTCTCGACTTTGTCGAGAATATCTTCCCCTAACGCTTCTTTGATCGTGTCTCCGAGCAGCTTACCTAGCATGCTGACATTACTGCGCATTGCGGAATATTGTTGGTTCATATGAATCTTGGCCTTTATTGCTGGCAGAATGTTGATTCTGTTCCTGTAGAAAAATTTTGGTAAAGTGGCGGAAAATTGTTTTTGTAACGCCACAGTTTTGCACTTACCCTAAGCATGATATTCATATCAGAAAATAATCAGTTTGGGAGAAATTTCTAAAATTTAATGACCGGTTATGTTCTATAAGTATTACTTATGTGCCAGAAAGCTTAGGAAACGTGCTTTTGTTGCTTGCTATAATGTTTGAGTCCTCCTGATTTTTAGGGGGACTCGTTGAAACAACTAATTATTGTTCAGGCAAAAATGATCGACTAATTGAGAAATTATCTTTCTGGTAGGTTCAATGAATGATATATCAATAAACTCGTCTGGCTGGTGTGCCTGTTCAATAGAACCTGGGCCAAGGACTAAAGTTGGACATAATTCCTGAATGAATGGCGCTTCGGTACAATAGTTCACTGTTTCAGCTCTACGGCCTAGCAGTTTTTCTATTACATCAACCATCTTGTGGTCTGTTGGGCATTCATAACCAGGAATGGGGGGATGTAATTCATTGATAGTCAGACGACCAGGCCACCGTTGTTTCACTGGTTCCAAGGCTTCATTTAACAGCCCATTCAAATCTTGTAACGTCAGCCCTGGCAACGGGCGAATATCCATATGCAATTCACAATGTGCACAAATACGGTTCACCGCGTCACCGCCATGAATATAGCCGAAGTTCATTGTCGGGTATGGAATGGCAAACGCTGGATTGTTGTAACGCTCTTTGAGCATATTGCGTAACTCAATTAGATGACCAATAGATTCATGCATCAAATCAATGGCGTTTATCCCACGGGCTGGATCACTAGAGTGTCCTGATTGGCCGATAATGCGGATAGCGTTCGATAAATGTCCTTTGTGTGCACAGATAGGTTGCAATGAAGTCGGTTCACCGATGATAGCGAAATCTGGTCGGATAGTTGCACTGGCTGCAAAATAACGAGCACCAGCCATTGTTGTTTCTTCATCTGCGGTAGCCAGAATGTACAGTGGACGGGTCATCTTACTGACATCAATATCCCGCAAAACATCAATGATAAAAGCGAAAAAGCCTTTCATATCTGCCGTACCCAACCCGTACAGTTTGTTATCGCGTTCTGTTAGGGTGAAAGGATCTTTAGTCCAAAGTCCTTCGTCAAAAGGTACGGTATCAGTGTGTCCACACAGCAGCAACCCACCTGGGCCACTTCCCAGAGTCGCCAGTAAATTATATTTTCCGTAGATTTCGGGTACGGGCTGTATCTCAATCTCGAAACCAATTTCCTTTAACCAGCTTGCCAAGAGGTTGATTAAAGGCTCGTTACTTTGGTCAATGCTGGCATCGTTAGCACTGATAGATGGAGTTGCGATTATCTGCCGAAATATCTCAATAAATGAAGGTAATTTAATGTTCACTGTTGACAGCCTTTATTCATGATAGTATCAATATTCATGCATTTTTTTTGAATAAAAATACATTTATCCCGTTTAAATACTGAGCACAAGGTAAAGATATCTTATGTTGAATACGCTGGTTGTTGGTGCAAGTGGTTATACCGGAGCAGAACTGGCAGCATATCTGCATCGTCACCCGCATACAAATCTGATTGGACTGATGGTTTCTGCCCAAAGTGTTGATGCTGATAAATGCTTCTCAGATTTACATCCACAGTATAAAGGCATCATTGATCTGCCATTGCAACCACTTACTGACGTCACTGATGCTGCTAAAGGCGTTGATGTGGTGTTCCTTGCCACCGCCCATGAGGTCAGTCATGACATTGTGCCAGCGTTTCTGGCAGCTGGTTGCATAGTGTTCGATCTTTCTGGTGCCTATCGCGTACAAAATACTCAGATTTATCAACAATACTATGGATTCAAACATAAATATATTCAATGGTTAGAACAAGCTGCATATGGACTTGCTGAATGGCAGGATGAAAAAGTCAAACAGGCCCAGTTGATTGCCGTTCCGGGGTGTTATCCAACAGTTTCTCAACTCTCCCTGAAGCCACTACTGGAAAATGGCTTGTTAGATACTAACCACTGGCCGGTGATTAATGCCATCAGTGGCGTGAGTGGGGCAGGGCGGAAAGCTACCATGACTAACAGTTTTTGTGAGGTCAGCTTGCAACCTTATGGGATATTTACTCATCGTCATCAACCAGAGATTGAGGAACATCTGGGTACCAGAGTAATTTTCACTCCACATCTTGGGAATTTCGTGCGGGGTATTCTTGCCACAATTACCTGTAAATTGAAGCCAGGTGTTACTTCAGGGCAGATTAATGAGGCTTATCAGCAGGCATATAAAGATAAGCCATTAGTGCGGCTCTACAGCAAAGGGGTACCGGCGCTGAAATCGGTGGTTGGATTGCCATTCTGTGATATCGGTTTTGTTGTACAGGGTGATCACCTGGTTATTGTGGGTACTGAGGATAATCTCTTGAAAGGTGCATCAGCTCAGGCGATTCAGTGTATGAATATACGTTTTGGGTTTGAAGAAACTCAGGCATTACTTTAATTATTGGCGTGAGGGAGTAGAGCAGATGGAACCTTTAGTCATAAAGTTAGGTGGCGTGTTACTGGATAATGAAGAAGCACTAGAACGTGTATTTACTGCATTACAGGAGTATCGGAAAACACACAAACGTCAGTTGGTTATTGTTCATGGTGGTGGTTATCTGGTAGATGAAATGATGCAGAAGTTGCAACTGCCCGTGGTGAAAGAGCTAGGATTGCGGGTGACACCATCTGATCAAATTGGGATTATCACTGGAGCACTGGCAGGTACAGCCAATAAAACTCTGCTGTCGTGGGCGACTAAATATCAGTTGGCATCAGTTGGATTATATTTAGGCGATGGTAATGTAGTCACAGTTTCCCAACTGAGTGAAGAGCTAGGGCATGTAGGAAAAGCGATGCCAGGTGATGCTAACTTGCTGAAAATTTTGCTGGATGCTGGCTATATGCCGATTATCAGTTCGATTGGTGTGACTGATAAAGGGGAACTGATGAATGTGAATGCGGATCAAGCAGCGACGGCGATAGCTCAAACGTTGTCTGCTGATCTGGTACTGCTGTCTGATGTTAGTGGGATTCTGGATGGTAAAGGGCAGAAGATATCTGACATGAATGCTCAAAAAGCAGAGCAACTTATTATACAAGGCATCATTACTAACGGCATGATTGTGAAGGTGAATGCAGCTCTAGATGCAGCTAGGACATTAGGTCGCCCAGTAGATATCGCCAGTTGGCGTCATGCGGACCAACTGACTGCTTTATTTAACGGTATTCCCGTCGGTACTCGTATTCTGGCTTAAATCAGTTTGATTAATTTTCGGCAAGGTTTTGCTGATGAACAACAACGGAATTTCAAAGGGTAACTTCATGCATACTAAAGACATTAAGAAAATAGTTCTCGCATATTCTGGTGGTTTGGATACTTCTGCCATTATTCCTTGGTTGAAAGAACATTATGACAACTGTGAAGTTGTCGCTTTTGTCGCAGATGTAGGCCAAAGCCGTGAAGACTTGGAGGGGGTGGAGCAGAAAGCTCTGCGCTCTGGTGCATCGGCCTGTCACGTTGTCGATCTACGTGAAGCGTTCATCAAAGATTATGTTTATCCGGTACTGAAAACTGGTGCGTTGTATGAAGGTAGCTATTTACTGGGAACTTCAATGGCGCGGCCAATTATTGCTAAAGCACAGGTTGAACTAGCGCTGCAAGTGGGAGCAGATGCACTGGCTCATGGTGCAACAGGTAAGGGCAACGATCAAGTTCGATTTGAAAGTACTTATACTGCATTAGCTCCCCAGTTGAAAGTGGTAGCACCTTGGAGAGAGTGGGATTTACGTTCTCGTGAAGCATTGTTGGATTATTTGAAAGAGCGGGATATTCCGACTACAGCAACATTAGAGAAGATCTACAGTCGTGATGAGAATGCATGGCATATTTCTACAGAAGGTGGAGTATTGGAAAGTACCTGGAATGCATCTAATAAAGATTGCTGGGTATGGACGGTAGAGCCAGAAGAAGCACCAAATGAAGCTGAGCTGGTAAACGTCACTATTGAGAAAGGCGAAGTGGTTGGGGTTAATGGTAAGGAACTGTCTCCATATCAATGCCTTGAGGAGTTGAATATTTTAGGTGCAAAACATGGTATCGGTCGGATCGATATCGTGGAAAATCGCTTGGTAGGTATGAAATCCCGTGGCTGTTATGAAACTCCAGGAGGAACTATCATGATGGCTGCGTTGCGTGGTGTCGAACAATTGGTTTTGGACCGTGATAGTTTTAAATGGCGTCAACAACTTGGATTGGAAATGTCTTATGTCGTTTATGACGGACGTTGGTTTGCACCGTTGCGTCAGTCTATTCAAGCAGCTGCTGAAGTTTTGGCAACAGATGTTAGCGGTGAAGTGGTACTGAAACTCTATAAAGGTCAGGTGACAGCTATCCAGAAGAAATCAGCAAACAGCCTTTATTCTGAAGAATTTGCAACGTTTGGTGAAGATGAAGTCTATGATCACAGCCATGCAGAAGGGTTTATTCGTCTGTATTCTCTCCCTTCACGTATTAGGGCATTAAATAGTAAGAAGTAAGTTCATCGTCCATGGTAACGGGAATAATGGCCAGATTGTGAATCCATCCTTGGGTTGACTCTTCTGGCCTATTATTTCCACTTTGTGAATGAAATTGCGGTTTATAAAAAGGCAATAATCACTCAGACATCAGATAATCAGGAACGAAAATATGGCACTTTGGGGTGGACGTTTCAGTCAGGAAGCAGATCAACAGTTCAAACAGTTTAACGATTCATTACGTTTTGATTACCGGCTGGTAGAACAGGATATTACGGGGTCAGTTGCATGGTCAAAAGCGTTGGTAACGGTTGATGTACTGACGGCTGAGGAACAACAAAAACTGGAACTGGCATTAAATGAGCTACTAAACGAAGTGCAAGCTAATCCACGAGCTATCTTGCAAAGTAATGCAGAAGATATTCATAGTTGGGTGGAAGAGCAGTTGATCAGCAAAGTCGGTGATTTGGGTAAAAAGCTCCATACTGGCCGTAGCCGTAATGATCAGGTGGCGACAGATTTAAAACTTTGGTGTAAAAAGCAAATTACGCATATTCATCATGCAATTGTGGAATTACAGCAGGCATTGGTTATTACCGCAGAGAATAATCAAGATGCGGTGATGCCAGGCTATACTCATCTGCAAAGAGCACAGCCTGTCACATTTGCTCACTGGTGCCTAGCTTATACAGAAATGTTGGCTCGTGATGAAAGCCGATTACAGGATGCGTTAAAACGACTGGATATTAGCCCGCTTGGATGTGGAGCGTTGGCAGGAACTGCTTATGATATTGACCGCGAACAACTTGCATCGTGGTTGGGTTTTGCTTCTGCGACCCGTAACAGCCTGGATAGTGTTTCAGATCGTGACCATGTATTGGAATTGTTATCTGATGCTAGCATCAGCATGATCCACCTCTCTCGTTTCGCTGAAGACCTCATTTTCTTTAACAGTGGCGAAGCAGGGTTTATTGAACTGTCCGATCGGGTGACTTCCGGTTCTTCTCTGATGCCCCAGAAGAAAAACCCAGATGCATTGGAGTTAATTCGTGGGAAATGTGGCCGGGTCCAAGGTGCATTGACTGGTATGATGATGACTTTGAAGGGCTTACCACTTGCCTATAATAAAGATATGCAGGAGGACAAAGAGGGGTTGTTCGATGCGTTAGACACTTGGTTGGGTTGCTTGCATATGGCTGCGCTGGTGTTGGATGGCATACAGGTGAGGCGTTCACGTTGTGAAGAAGCAGCTAAACAAGGCTATGCCAACGCAACCGAACTGGCTGATTATTTGGTCGTAAAAGGTGTTCCATTCCGTGAAGCCCACCATATTGTCGGGGAAATCGTGGTTATGGCGCTTGCTCAAGGGGAAGCACTGGAAGCGTTGTCATTAGTAGAGTTGCAGAAATTCAGCCGTACAATTACTGAAGATGTATACGATATTTTGTCTCTGCAATCTTGTCTGGATAAGCGCCTTGCAAAAGGTGGCGTATCACGAAGACAGGTCATGAAAGCGATTTCAGATGCTAAACAGAGGTTGAAACTAGATCAGTAATAGCCAGCAGGGGGTATGAATATATCTCCTGTAAAAATAAATAAGATCTTTACATATAAGTTTTTAAGGATTATCTGATAGTCTTTTCCTCACATTGATATAATTATTTATTGGTAGTTTCTATCACTTATATTAAATATGTTGAGGTTGGGAATGAATATCCGTGATCTGGAATATCTTGTGGCTCTTGCGGAGCATCGGCACTTTCGCCATGCTGCCGATTCTTGCCACGTCAGCCAACCTACGTTGAGCGGGCAAATTCGTAAGCTCGAGGATGAGCTAGGTGTAATGCTATTGGAGCGTACCAGCCGCAAGGTTTTGTTCACTCAGCAAGGGATGTTATTAGTGGAACAAGCTAAAACGGTTCTCCGTGAGGTTAAGATCTTGCAGGAAATGGCGTCACTTCAGGGGGAAAATATGTCTGGCCCTCTGCATATTGGTTTGATCCCGACAATTGGCCCATATCTGTTACCCCATATTATTCCTGAGCTGCATTATTTGTTCCCTAAGCTGGAAATGTATCTGCATGAAGCTCAGACGCAAAGCCTGTTAGGCCAGTTACATAGTGGCAAATTGGATTGTGCGATTCTGGCTATGGTTAAGGAGACGGAAGCTTTCATTGAAGTTCCGCTGTTTGAAGAACTCATGAAATTAGCAATCTATGATGGTCATCTCTGGGCAGATCGAGAAAAAGTCTCTATGGATGAATTGGCCGGTGAGAAATTGTTGATGCTAGAAGATGGTCATTGTTTGCGCGATCAGGCAATGGGTTTCTGTTTTCAGGCTGGAGCGAAAGAAGATACCCATTTCCGTGCAACCAGCTTGGAAACTCTGCGTAATATGGTTGCTGCTGGTAGTGGAATTACGTTATTGCCTGACTTAGCAGTTCCGCAGGAGAGAAAACGTGATGGTGTCTGTTATCTGAAATGTAGCAACCCTGAACCTAAACGGTCTGTCATTTTGATTTATCGCCCTGGCTCACCTCTGCGTAGTCGCTATGAGCAATTGGCAGAGGCGATTAAAGCTAAAATGAATGCTTGTTACGGGCAATCAAAATAGCCGGTTCAGGCCATTCAAGGCAGCGACACGATAGGCTTCAGCCATGGTTGGATAGTTGAAAGTAGTATTGACGAAATATTCGATAGTATTACTTTCACCTTTTTGTTCCATAATAGCCTGACCGATATGAATGATTTCAGCAGCACGCTCCCCGAAGCAGTGAATTCCAAGAATCTCTTTTGTTTCTCTGTGAAACAATATTTTCAAACTTCCTACGTTCATCCCTGCAATTTGAGCGCGCGCAAGATGTTTAAATTGTGCGCGCCCAACTTCGTAAGGCACTTTCATCGCAGTTAATTGTTGTTCTGTTTTTCCTACAGAGCTGATTTCAGGAATGGTATAGATACCTGTTGGAATATCTTCAATTAGATGAGCCTCTGCACTGCCTTTGGTCATCGCTTGAGCGGCAATTCGGCCCTGATCATAAGCGGCGGATGCCAGGCTTGGATAACCGATAACATCTCCTACGGCATAGATATTTTCGTTGTTGGTTTGATAGATCTTATTGACCTTTAATAAACCACGGCTATCTGCTTCCAGGCCCACATTTTTCAGTCCTAAAGTATCGGTATTGCCTGTTCGACCGTTAGCATAAAGTAGACAATCAGCTTTGACTTTTTTACCGGATTTGAGATGAACAATAACACCATCATCAACCCCTTCAATTTTAGAATATTCTTCATTGTGACGGATCACAACACCGCTATTCCAGAAATGGTAGGAAAGTGCGTCTGACATTTCTTGATCAAGGAAAGCCAGCAAGTAGTCACGGGTATTGATTAAATCAACTTTCACGCCTAATCCACGGAAAATTGAAGCATATTCACAACCAATCACCCCAGCGCCATAAATAATGACATGCCGTGGTTCATGATCCAGTTTCAGAATTGAATCACTGTTATAAATACGTGAATGTGTGAAATCAACATCTGGTGGGCAATAGGGGCGGGAACCTGTTGCGATAATAATCTTATCTGCACTTAAGATATCGTAGTTATCATCGGCATAACGCACACTTACCCGATGTTCATCGATAAAAGTGGCTTCCCCGGAAAACATACGGCACCCGTTGCGCTCGTAAAATCCCTGACGCATTTTAGTTTGCTGATTGATGACAATTTCGGCACGGCGTAAGATTTCGGCAAATGAAGAACGAAGAATGCGGGAGTTATCACTGTACAGCGGATTTTGGTTAAATTCTATAATACGGCTGACAGCGTGGCGGAGGGCTTTGGACGGGATAGTACCCCAATGAGTACAACCACCTCCGACATTATTATAGCGTTCAATAACTGCAACGCTTTTACCCTGTTTCACCAGTCCCATTGCTGCTCCTTCCCCTCCGGGGCCGGAGCCAATGACAATGGCGTCAAAATGAATATGTTGCATAGAGGAAAGACCTGTTTTTACACAAAGTTACAACGCCATATTAACATTGGTTGACTTAATAACCCAAACGCCATAAAGATTTAGTGTCGCAGTTTCATGGTGAAACAGATCAGTATCAGTGACATGATAAGAGTATCATCATAAAATTTGATTATATTCAGACAGAGATATCAGGATTCGTGTGAGTAACATTACTGGCGTCAGAGCGAAACAGAAAGAAAAAACCCGCCGTTCATTGATCGAAGCTGCATTCAGTCAACTGAGTGCTGAAAGGAGTTTTACCAGCCTTAGCTTGCGTGAAGTTGCCCGTGAAGCAGGTATTGCGCCAACGTCATTTTATCGTCATTTCCGTGACGTTGATGAATTGGGACTGACTATGGTTGATGAGAGTGGCTTGATGCTACGTCAGTTAATGAGGCAAGCCCGGCAACGTATTGCTAAAGGTGGCAGCGTCATCCGTACTTCTGTTTCAACTTTTATGGAATTTATTGGTAATAATCCAAACGCATTCCGATTATTATTACGTGAGCGCTCAGGTACTTCTGCTGAATTCCGGGCCGCTGTAGCACGGGAAATCCAACATTTTATTGCTGAGCTGGCAGACTATTTGGAGCAGGAAAGTCATATGCCGAGACATTTTACTGAAGTGCAGGCAGAGGCAATGGTAACAATAGTATTCAGTGCAGGTGCAGAAGCACTGGATATTGATTTGGAGAAAAGACAGCGTTTGGAAGAACGTTTAGTCTTGCAACTACGGATGATTGCTAAAGGTGCATATTATTGGTATCGCAGAGAAATGAATCCACCGGACCCTAAACTTAAATAACTATGAAGAAGGAGAACGAAATGATGGAACAATACCGCCAGGACAAAAGTACATTGTTACTTGCTTTGATTGTCGGATTAGCAACTAATGGAACGTTTTCAGCAGTTTTTAGCTCAGTTGTTTCTTTTTCAGTTTTCCCACTGATAACACTGGTTTTATCAATTTACTGTCTCCATCAGCGCTATTTGAATTACTCAATGCCAGATGGGATGCCTAAGTTGGTTGTCGCCTGCTTCCTGTTAGGATTATTTAGTTATAGTGCAATTATCAGGGTTGAATATCCTGAAATTGGTTCTAATTTTCTACCTGCGGTAATTGGTACCGTATTGGTGTTCTGGATTTATAGAAAAGTCAAAATCCGTAAAAACCAGGCAATTGTGGAAGGTTGCGATTAGTTGGTCAAAAGTGCCGCAAGGATGAAAAATATTTGCGGCGCTTTTGTTTTATATAGCAGCTAAATATTAACTTAATTTTTCCAAAAGTACGCCACATTCCATATGATGTGTATAAGGGAACTGGTCGAATAGAGCTACGCGACTGATTTTATGCGTTTGGGTTAATGTTTCTAGGTTGTGGCAAAGAGTTTCCGGGTTGCAGGAAATATAAAGAATTCGCGGATATGCCTGGACCATTTCAACGGTTTTTTTATCAAGGCCGCTACGTGGTGGATCGACAAAAATGGTTTCACATTGATAGCTTTTCAAATCGATACCTTTAAGACGATTAAATTCGCGTTCGCCATTCATTGCTTGAGTAAATTCTTCGGCTGACATGCGGATAATTTGCACATTATCAATATTGTTGGCCGCGATATTATATTGAGCTGCTGCAACAGATGGCTTAGCAATTTCTGTTGCTAGTACTCTTTCAAAATTTTGAGCTAGCGCCAGAGAAAAATTGCCATTACCGCAGTAAAGTTCAAGTAAATCGCCTTTTGAACCTTTGGTAATATCAATTGCCCATTCGAGCATATGAATATTGACGCTAGCATTTGGCTGGGTGAAACTGTTTTCCACTTGGCGGTAGATCATTTTCCGACCTGCAACAGGTAAAACTTCATCAATATAATCATGATTCAATATGATTTTAGTTTTAGCTGTTCTGCCAATGAGTTCGACATCAAACCCTTTATTTCTTAACTCATTACGTAGTTTTAATGCTTGTTGTGTCCATTCGTCACCCAATTTCTTGTGATACAGCAGAGAAACGAGGATTTTATTACTGCAAGTGGATAGATAATCAATCTGAAATAGCTTATAGCGCAGGGTTTGTTCAGACCTAATGGAGTCAATTAATACTTCCATCATTTTGTTGATTAAGTTACTAGCAACAGGGAATTGAGTAATGCGAATGCGCTGTTTCGTTTGTTGCTCAAACATAATGTGGTACAAATCATCCTGCTCATGCCAAATACGAAATTCTGCCCGCATTCTGTAATGAGATACTGGTGAACGGAAAACCTCTGGCTCCGGGGTCTGGAAAGACGCCATCATGCTTTTTAAGCGGCTTACTTTCTCTGTAAGTTGTTGTTCATAACTTTCCGTTGGCAGGGGATTTTGCATTATGTTTGTTCTCTTATATCTGTAGTAAGAAAAATTTTCGTGCGAAATTGTAGGGAAAGAACAAAGGATGTCCAGTTTTCTTATTTACTCATGCATGATCTTGTCTATGCTTACTATTATGAATAGGTTCAATGCTTCGTCGTAGCGTGTCCTTCTAACAATAAATTGTGGGATGTTTTCTCTCATGATAAATAAAAACCGATTTTTATTATCCGTTGTTTCAATCGTGGTGATCTCCGGTTGGAATCATTCCTCTGTTGCGGAGGGGCGGCAGGATTCATTGGTTGTTACGGCAAGTAGGTTTAAACAGCCTGTTTCAAGCATACTGGCTCCTTATACTGTTGTAACTCGAGATGAAATTGAGCGTTGGCAGTCAAATAGCGTAGCCGATATCTTACGCCGCCTGCCTGGTGTTGATATTGCGCGAAATGGTGGCATCGGGCAGCTTAGTTCTCTATTTATCCGCGGTACTGACTCTCGTCATGTATTGGTGCTGATGGACGGAATACGTCTAAATCAGGCCGGTGTCAGTGGTTCCTCTGATTTAAGCCAAATACCTATATCATTGGTTCAGAAAATTGAGTATATCCGTGGACCTCGTTCAGCTGTTTATGGCTCTGATGCGATTGGTGGTGTTATCAATATCATTACGACCAGAGAGAAACCGGGAACTAACCTCAACGTAAGTATCGGCTCACATGGTTACCAGATTTATGAGGGCGCAACCCAGCGAAAGTTGGCCGAAAATACTGTCATGACAGCAGCAGCTAGCTATACTTATACTAAAGGATATGATGTTGTTTCTGCTGGTAATACCGGTGGTTTCAGACAACCTGACCGTGATGGTTTTATGAGTAAAATGCTCTGGTTGGGAATAGAGCAAAAATTTAATGAGCAATTCAGCGGATTTGCCCGTACTTATGGCTATGATAATAGAACATCTTATGATGCCGATGTTAACTGGAATTATCCATATGCCAGGCCGGATACCCGTGAACTTTATAGCCGTCACTATGACGTAGGAATCCGATTTAACCAAGGGAGTTATTCGTCCCAACTAATCACAAGTTATGATTATATAAAAGACTATGACTTTGATCCTAAATATGGACGCTATGACAAGTCCGCTACTCTGGGTGATTCTGAACAATATAACCTGCAATGGGGAAATACTTTTCAGTTATATCAGGGAATGGTGAGTACTGGTGTAGATTTTCAAAAACAGTCCATAGACGCAGGAACAAGTTATATTCCGACGAGTGAAACGGTACGTAATACAGGAATATATCTGACAGCACAGCAGCAATTAAAAGATTTGGTTCTAGAAGGTGCCATTCGTTCAGATAAACATTCAGAAGCTGGCTGGAATACTACATGGCAAACCAGTGCAGGCTGGGAGTTTATTGAAGGTTATCGTTTGATTGTTTCTTATGGCACGGCGTTTAAAGCGCCGACGCTAAGTCAGATGTATGGTTTTGGTGGAAATCACGATTTGAAACCCGAAGAAAGTAAACAATGGGAAGGTGGTATTGAAGGTGTAGCTGGCTTGCTGAGTTGGCGTCTTTCTGTATATCGTAATGATATTGAGCAATTGATCGATTATACAAATAGTCACTACCACAATATTGGCAAAGTAAGAATTAAAGGTGTTGAGTGGACAGGATCAATGGATACCGGCATATTCCAGCATCAACTGACATTACAATATATTGAGCCACGTAATAGTGAAACTAATGAAATTTTAACTCGTCGTGCGAAGCAACAAGTGAAATATCAACTTGACTGGCAGTTATATGATTTTGATTGGGGGTTAACCTATCAATATCTGGGGCAGCGTTATGATAACGATTTCAGTACATATCCCGCTCAAAAAGTGAAATTAGGTGGTGTTAGCTTCTGGGATTTAGCTGTTTCATATCCGGTCACCTCTCACTTAACAATTCGTGGTAGAATAGCCAACCTGCTTGATAAAGATTACGAGACAGTTTATGGCTATCGCACTCCAGGACGTGAATACTACCTCACTGGGAGCTATAACTTCTGATTTGAATAAATTCGCCCGTCCGACAGTTTTAATATTTGACTCTGGTGTAGGTGGCTTATCTGTTTACCAAGAGATCCGGCAATTACTACCGGATCTCCACTATATGTATGTTTTTGATAATGAAGCATTCCCTTACGGTGAGAAGTCGGAAGAATTTATTGTTGAACGAGTCGTTAAAATTGTTGACGCTGTTCAGAAAAAACACCCATTGGCAATAGTCGTTATTGCGTGCAACACAGCAAGTACAGTTAGTTTGCCAGCTCTGCGCGAACGGTTCGGTTTCCCAGTGGTTGGAGTGGTTCCGGCAATAAAACCCGCGGCAAAGTTAACCCGTAATAGAATTATTGGATTGTTGGCTACTAGAGCGACAGTTAATCGCGTCTATACAAAAGAATTGATCGAAAGATTTGCGACAGATTGCCGGATTGAATCTATAGGCTCTGCTGAATTGGTAGAATTGGCTGAAGTTAAATTGCATGGTGGTGAGGTTTCTTTCGACACTTTAAAAAGAATATTGAAACCTTGGCTCAGAATGAAAGAACCACCCGATACGGTAGTATTGGGTTGTACTCATTTTCCACTATTGGCAGAAGAACTAGTTCAAATATTACCTAATGGTACACGCTTAATTGACTCTGGCGCCGCCATTGCCCGAAGAACGGCATGGCTGGTTAAGCATCAAGAAAACTTGGTTTGTACTTCAGTAGATAGTCTTGCTTATTGTATGAAAATGAATATTGATACTGATGCATTAATCCCCGTTTTGCAGGTATATGGATTCTCAAAACTAGAACAGCTGGCGACTTAAGTTAAATTTGCCGAAATAATCAGCTGTCGTTAACTTTTTTCAAATAAACACTTGCCAGCGCCGAAGAACGCCCTATAATGCGCCACCACTGACCGACACAACGCTAAGAAAACGTGTGGGGTTGGGCAGGGGAGCGCAAATAAGCGCTTGACTCTGCGGGCAAAAAGCGTAATATACGCAGCCCGGCTGACCGAGAATATCAAATTTTAAGGTGGCCTGCTCTTTAACAATTAATCAGACAATCTG